>NZ_JALNUM010000003.1:0-155832 GCF_026540795.1 Methylobacterium sp. GC_Met_2 | reverse complement strand
GCCGGGATACGGTCGATGCTCGCGGTATCCTCCTCCGCCACGCCGTTCTCGCGATGGCGGAAGGCGCTCAGGGCTTGGTAAACCTGGAGCCGCGCGCGCATCACGGAGCCGAGTGGCCGGTGCGCCGCGAGGCTGTAGGCGGGACGGAACGTCATCACCTCGTCGAAGTAGCGGACGCGGTCCGGTGCGTAGGCATCCTGGCGCGGCAGGCGCAGCGTCGCGACGGTGCGGTAAGGGCTGATCGAGACCGCCCAGTCGACCGAGGCGTCCTCGATGGGCTGCCTCTCGGCGTCGGCCCAGAGCTGCGCCTTCAGCTCGAACACCACCTCGTTCTCCCGGAAGAAGGCGACCGTGGCGTGGCGGAAGCCGTCCTCGTCCTGGTGCGGGTCGAGGCTCCACTCGGACAGCGCGCGCTGACTTTCCGTCGACGGCACGGCCCCCAGCTTGGCGACGTAGTCGCCGTAGCGGACCGGCGCCTGGCTGAAGTAGCTGTCGGCCAGGGGATGGCTGTAGGGATGGCCGAAGAAGTCGGCGAGCGCGCTCTCCGTCCCGAAGGCGTGCAGGGTACGATTGAGGTTGCGCATGGTCGACGAGACCGCGCTCTTGACCCCTTCCGGCAGCCCGGTCGACTTTCCGATGACCGTGCCGTCGCGCAGGAACCCGGCCGCCGTACCCGAGGGGAAGGTGGTCCCGGTCGCGAGGACGAAGTCCTGGGTATCGACGGCGTGGCCGGGCAGCTTCTCGCCGGGGACGTCGAACACCTTGATGGACATGCCGCGATGGGTCGAGACGCGGTCGCCGAGGGTCTCGCCCGGACCCTGCGCGAAACGGACCGCGACGGGGTGGGTGCCGGGGTTGGCGAAGAGCCCTTGTGCCAGTTCGGGCGGCAGGCCGGCGGTGATGGTCAGATCACCGGTGACGCAGGCCGAACTCTTGGCGTGGCTGGCGCGCACGGCATGGTGCTCGCGGGCCTCGACCGTCTCGGATTGCTGAGTCATCCCCTTGATGATGCCGTCGATGGTCTCCTGCTCGCCCGTGGCGGGTTTCTCGATGTCGGGGGCGTATCGAAGGTAGGTCATGGTCACCTCGCGGAATTGATGAGGGGCAACTCGGGCCGGCCGCGGATTGTGCGACCGACCCCTGGAAGGACCGCCCTCAGACGCTGCGGGGTTGGTCGGGATGGCGGCCCTCGGCGAACTCCTCGACGATCTTGGCGCAGAAGGCGGGCAGGTCCTTAGGGTTGCGGCTGGTCACGAGTCCCTTGTCCGTGACGACCTCCTGGTCGACCCAGGTTCCACCGGCGTTTCGGATGTCGGTCTGCAGCGTCGGGAACGAGGTCAGCGTGCGGCCCTTCACGACGTCCGCCTCCACCAGGGTCCACGGTCCGTGGCAGATCACGCCGACCGGCTTGCCCTGGGCGAAGAAGTCCCGGACGAACGCGACCACCGCCTTGCTCGCCCGGAGCTTGTCGGCGCCGACGCAGCCGCCGGGGATGACGAGACCGTCGTACGCGGAGGCCGAGGCGCCCTCGATGGTCGCGTCGACGGCGTAGCGGCCGGCCGGGTCCAGGTCGTTGTTGACCGTCTCGGCCTCGCCGGCCTCCAGCCCGATCACCGTGACGCTCGCGCCGGCCTTCGTCACCGCCTCGCGCGGCTGCACGAACTCCGGCTCCTCCGTCCCGCGCGGCGCGATCAGGATGGCGATCTTCTTACCCTGTAAACTCATGTCCCTGTTTCCTTGGCTTGGGCGGGTCGGACCACCACGCATGGTTCTCGGACGATGCCGCAAAACCCTCGTGCAGGGCGACGCCGCTGAAAGTCATTCACGCGTGATGGAACGGAGGACGGCCAGGGAGGTTCAATTCGAATTCGTGAAAAGCTGGAGTCGCGCCTTGCAAGCACCTGTCCGCTACACCCCGGGCGTCGAGCACGTGAAGCCCGACGAGGGAAAGACCATTGAGGGGTTGAACGAGACCTTCGACACGATCCTGAAGACGGTCGCGGATGATTCCGGGCACGCCGTGCGCTCCGTCCACGCGAAGGCCCATGGCATCCTGGAGGGTGTCCTGAGGATCGACCCCAGCCTGTCCCCCGATCTGACGCAGGGGCTGTTCGCCAAGGCGGGCGAGCACAAGGTCATCATGCGGCTCTCGACCAATGCCGGCGACATCCTGCCCGACACCGTCTCCCTGCCGCGCGGCCTTGCCCTGAAGGTCCTCGACGTGGAGGGTGAGCGCCTGCCCGACGCAGAGGGCACCACCCAAAACTTCATCATGGTCAACGGCAAGGTGTTCCAGGCGCCGAACACCGAGAAGTTCCTTGGCAGCCTCAAGCTGCTTGCCAAGACCACCGACCGGGCCGAGGGCCTGAAGGTCGCCGCCTCCACGGTGCTGCGCGGGGTGAACAAGGCCCTGACCGCCGTGGGTGTCGAGAGCCCGACCATCGGCTCGCTCGGGGGCGCACCCAACGTCGATCCGCTGGGCGAGACCTACTACAGCGTCACGCCGTTCCGGTACGGCGACCACATCGCCAAGTTCTCGGTGGCCCCCGTCGCCCCCGCGTTGACAGCGCTGACCGGCACCGAGATCGACGCCTCGGGGCGACCGAACGCCATTCGCGAGACGGTCCGGTCCGAGATGGCGGGCATCGAGGGCGTCTGGGAGTTCCGGGTTCAACTCTGCCGCGATCTCGAACGGCAACCCGTCGAGGATCCGACAGTCGAATGGAACGAGGAGGAGGCACCGTTCCAACGGGTCGGTCTCATCACCGTAAGGCCCCAAGACAGTTGGGATGCGCACCTCGTCCAGGCGGTCGACGAGGAAATGCGCTTCAGCATCTGGACCGGGCTCGCCGCACACCGGCCGCTTGGCAACATCAACCGCGCCCGAAACGCGACCTACAAGCATTCGGCCGAATTCCGGCAGCGCTTCAACGGATGTCCCATTCACGAGCCCGGTGCCGGGCGCTGAGGGAGTTGCCGGGATGCGCATTCCCATCGTCGCGGCGACGACCGCCCTCATCCTACTCGGCGCAACCCAGGTTCGGGCGGCCGGCATGGCAAAGACGCAACTGAAGCCCTTCAACGTGACCATTCGTGTGTTCGACCCGACCAAGGGCATGGAAAGCGGCCAGGACTACGTCCTTCCGGTCGACAGTCCCGATGCCGAGCACGCCATCGCCTCGACAACCGCCAACGCCGCCTCGTTCACGAGGAAGGCTGAGGGCGGCAAGGCGCTGCCGGTGGCTTTCACCTGCATCAAGGTCGAGGCTCGCTGATACGGCAATACGGTCGGGTCGCGCCGGATATCGGTGCCGACCCGCATACCTTGCCGTTACGGCCCGAACGCAGGTGGCGCAGGGACCACGAGGACGGTCTCGCGTGGCAGAGAGCAGACCAGCCGGGCACCATCCTCGCCGCACCACTTCGCCGTCGCCCCGAGTTGACCAACAAGGCCATTGACCAGTCGCATGCCGGTGCCGCCGCCCGGTTTACCGTCGAAGCCCATGCCATCGTCCCACAGCGTGAGCGTCGCCGTGCCGTCCTCGGCCATCGCCAGTTGGACGCCCACGATCCCGCGCTTGCCGCCGAAGGCGTATTTGAGGCTGTTGGTCACGAACTCGTTGACGATGAGCCCGAGCGGGATGGCGGCTTCCGGCCTGACGTGCACCGGTTCCAGGTCCGTGCGCAGATGGACGTTGGTCGACGCGCCGCCATGGAACTTCAACAGCGTCCCGCATAATTCGCTCAGGTAGGGTGCGAGGTCGATCCGCTCCAACTCACCGGCGGCGTATAGTTTGTCGTGCACCAGCCGCAGCGTCTCGATCCGGTGCCCTATGGCTTCAAGCTCCGCCTTCGCCTCCGGCGACGTCGTCCGGCGGCTCTGGGCGCTCACGAAGGCCGTGATGACCTGGAGGTTGTTCTTCACCCGGTGCTGGAGTTCCTGCAGCAGGCGTTCCTTGTCGCGCACGGCGGCACGCAGGTCGTCGAGCATCCGCAATCGGTCGACCGCGGCGGCGAGCAGGTTGGCGTAGGTCTCAAGGAACGCGATGTCCTCCTCGGTGAACCGCCGGGCCGTCCTGCTGTCCACCTCCAGCAGGCCGTAGGGCGGCTTGCCCTCCGCCCCGATGATGATGACGTTGACGAGGGCATGGACGCCGTTGTCCCTCAGGAATGCCGCGCAGGTGAAGCGGTCCTCGTTCTCGATGTCGTCGGAGGTGACCGGCTTGCCGGTCCGGAGTGCATGCCCCTCCGAGGAGCCGATCTCCGCTTTTACGGTTGCCTCGCCGACGACGCCCGGCTTCCACCCGACGCCGGCGCGCACCAGGAGGGTCTTGCCGTCGGGCTGGAGCTCCATGACCTTGGCGAGGTCGGTGTGGAGCGCCTCGCCGACGAGGCGACAGGCCTCCGTCAGGATCTCGGTGAGATCCAGCGAACGCATCGCCAGGCCGCCGAACTTGGCCAGCACGCGCTGCTGGGTGAGCAGCGTCTCCTGCGCGTCGTTCGCTTGATCGGTCATGTCACCCGGGCACCGATAGGGGGAGGACGAAAGCGGGGGCTATCCTCATCCCTGTCGGAGGAGCAAGGCAACGGCGGTCACGGCGACGACGCCGAGCGTGGCGAGGATGCCGCCACCTCGGCAAGCGAACTGGACCGGCGAGTTCTTGGCGGCGAACATCCCGATGGGATGCAGCAGGCGCCCGACCAGCAAGACGATCAAGAGAATGCGTACCAGCGTCGGACTACCGCCGCCCGCTTCGAGGAGGGCGACGAGGAGAAGTGCGACCGGCACGTACTCGCCGAAATTGCCCTGGGTCCGGATGCGCTTCTCCAAAGCCTCGTTGCTGCCGTCACCGTGCAGCGTATCCGAGGTGACGCGGCTCGCCATGACCCAGACCGAGAGGCCCACGTAGATCAGCGCGAACAGGCCGGCGTAGAAGGCGGTGAGGGCGGGGTAGGTCATCGGGTTTCCTGGTCCGGGATCGTATCAGCCCGCGGCCTCGTCGCCTTGACATGTTTCGTCACGCGTGAGCCATTCAGACGTGAGCGGAGTTTCGGGGATGGTCTCGAAGAAGTCCAGACTGAAGCTGGACGACCAGATTTGTTTTGCACTCTACGCCGCGACGAACGCGGTGGTACGTGCCTACCGGCCCTTGCTCGGCGAACGAGGCCTGACCTACCCGCAATACCTCGTCATGCTGGCGCTCTGGCAGGATGGCGCCTCGCCGATTCATTCCCTGGCGGAGCGGCTGCAACTCGGATCGAACGCCATCACCCCGCTCGTCGATAGGCTTGAGGCCGCCGGCTTCGTCACCCGCGCACGCGGCACGGACCGTCGCGTCGTGTTCGTCGCCTTGACGGAGGCCGGCCGCCTGCTGGAGGTCGAGCTCGCGGTCGCGCAGCAGGATATCGCCTGTCGCACCGGCCTCTCAGAAGGCGATCTCGCCGATCTGAGGCAGGATCTGAAGGATCTCGCCGACCGAGTCGCGCTGGCGGAACGCGTGTCCCAGGGCGAGGCCGATTGAAGACATGCAGAACACGAACCGCGCTAGGCCGCGACGGCACCACACACCATCATCCTCTCAAATGCCGGCAACCGATGCCCCATCCGCCGGTTGCCTGTCCGGTCCTCCCGCTACGGCCAGATCGTGAGATAGCGTCGCTTGAGTGGGAACATGCAAGGCAGGAACCAGCCCGCTCCAAGGGGGTTCTTCGCGACATTTAACGCGACCAACGAGGACATCCTCATCTCCCCGGAGGGGCTCGATGAACCGGGGCAGCGCCTCAAGTGCCTCCCCCTTGAAGTCCTCGCATGGAACACAATCCCGCGCTAACCCGGCCAGCATGCAGCCCGTCATTCTTCCGGAACCCGAGACCCTGTCGCGAGAGCAACTCGAAGCCGAGGTGCGCAACCTGCGCGCCCAGTCAACGTCGCTCGCACAGATGTTCGAGCAGGCCCCGGGCTTCATCGCCCTGCTGACCGGCCCGGAGCACCGCTTCACACTGACGAACGCCGCCTACGAGCGTGCCATCGACCATCGCGACGTTGTCGGCAGCACCGTGGCCGAGGCGTTGCCCGATGCGGCCGCCCAGGGTTACGTCGACCTGCTCGACGCGGTCTTCCGGTCGGGCAAGGCCCACAGGGCGACGGGTGCCCGGTTCGACGTCCAAGCCGTTCCCGGCGGTCCGGTCAACGAGCGCTACCTCGACTTCGTCTACCAGCCCATCACCGACGCGCATGGGGCTGTTAGCGGCATCTTCGTGGAGGGGCACGACGTCACCGAGCGTTCCCTGGCCGAGGCCGCACTCAGGGAGAACGAGGCACGCTATCGCACCCTGTTCGAGAGCATCGAGGTCGGGTTCTGCATCGTCGAGATGAGGTTCGAGGGAACCCGCGCTATCGACTACCGCATCCTGGAGGCCAACCCTGCCTTCGTCCGGCAGACGGGCGCCGACGTCGCCGGCAGGTGGGTGAGCGAGTTCGCGCCCGACCTGGAGCGGCACTGGTTCGACACCTATGGCGGCGTCGCGTTGACCGGAGAGCCGGCGCACTTCGAACACTACGCCGAGGTGTTCGGGCGTTGGTTCGACGTGCGCGCCCTGCGGACCGGCGACCCCGCCGAGAACAACGTCGCGATCTTCTTCTCGGACATCACCGAGCGCCGGACCGTCGAGAAGCGCGCCGAGGCGGGTGAGCGCGAGCTCCGCCTCATCACGGACGCGCTGCCGGTCCTAATCTCCTTCATCGGCGCCGACCACGTCTATCGTTTCGCCAACAAGGCCTATGAAGACTGGTTCTTCCTACCTCCGGAGAAGGTCGTCGGCCGGGACGTGAGGGACCTCCTCGGTCCGGACGCTTACGCGGCCCGTAGGCCCCACATGGATCGGGCCTTGGCCGGCGAGGCGGTGACCTTCGAACTCGATTGGCCCCGTCGCGACGGCGAGCCCCGCGTCGCCGAGATCCGCTACCTGCCTCGCCGCACCTCGGATGGGGTCGTCGATGGCTTTCACGTGTTCGTGCACGACGTCACGGCCCGCAAGCGGACTGAGGCCGACCTCGCGCGCCAGGTGGCTGCTCGCACCGCCGAGCGGGACCAAATTTGGCAGGCATCCTCCGACATGCTCTGCGTGGCCAATCTCGACGGCTACTTTGTCAGCCTCAACCCGGCCTGGCCGGCGACGCTCGGATGGACCGAGGCAGAGATGAAGGCGCGGCCCTTCCTCGACTTCGTGCATACCGACGACGTCGCCTCCACCCTGGCGGCCGCGACTGGCCTGGCGCGCGGCGAGCCTCAGATCACCTTCGAGAACCGCTACCGGCACAAGGACGGCGGCGACGTCTGGCTGTCCTGGAACGCGGTGCCGCGCGACGGCCTGATCTACGCCTCCGTCCGGAACGTGACGGAGGCCAAGCGGCAGGCCGAGGTCCTCGCCAAGACCGAGGAGGCCCTGCGCCAGAGCCAGAAGATGGAGGCGGTCGGCCAGCTCACCGGGGGCTTGGCGCACGACTTCAACAACCTGCTCGCCGGCATCTCCGGCTCGCTGGAGTTGATGCAGACCCGGATGGCCCAGGGTCGCCTCACGGAGATCGACCGCTACATGACGGTGGCGCAGGGCGCGGCCAAGCGCGCCGCGGCCCTGACGCACCGCCTCCTGGCTTTCTCGCGTCGCCAGACCCTCGACCCCAAGCCGACCAATGTGAACCGTCTCGTTACCGACATGGAGGAACTCGTCCGGCGCACGGTCGGGCCCGCCATCCATCTGGAGGTCGTGGGCCTGTCCGGAATCTGGCCGGCGCTCATCGATCCGGGCCAGCTGGAAAACGCGTTGCTGAACCTGTGCATCAATGCCCGGGACGCGATGCCGGACGGGGGCCGCATTACCATCGAGACCGCCAACAAGTGGATGGACGACGCCGGGGCACGCCAGCACGACATGCCACCCGGGCAGTACCTCAGCCTGTGCGTCAGCGACACCGGCACGGGCATGTCGGCCGACCTGATGACCAAGGTGTTCGAGCCGTTCTTCACCACCAAGCCCATCGGCGAGGGCACGGGGCTCGGCCTGTCGATGGTCTACGGGTTCGCGCGCCAGTCCGGCGGACAGGTCCGCATCTATTCCGAGGTCGGCGAGGGCACGACGGTCTGCCTCTACCTCCCGCGTCATTACGGCGACGCCGACGATGCCGATGTCGCCCGACAGCTTGCCGAGGTCGAACGTGCCGGACAGGGCGAGACGGTGCTGATCGTGGACGACGAGCCCTCGGTGCGCATGCTGGTCACCGAGGTGCTGGAGGATCTCGGTTACACGGCCATCGAGGCGGCCGACAGTGCTTCCGGCCTGAAGGTGCTGCAGTCGGACGTCCGCATCGACCTGCTGGTTACGGATGTCGGACTTCCGGGCGGGATGAACGGCCGCCAGATGGCGGACGCCGCCCGCGAGCGTCGTCCCGACCTGAAGGTCCTCTTCATCACCGGCTACGCCGAGAACGCCGTTCTCGGAAACGGGCATCTCCTGCCTGGAATGCAGGTCCTGACCAAACCGTTCGTACTGGAGACACTCGCCTCCCGCATCAAGGATCTAATCGCCGTTCCCCTATGACGGACGCCGCATCCGCACGGGGGGAAGTCAAGATGCCGTGCGGTGCCGTTCCTATCGATGGCGCCGTCGTCTTCGACCACCACGAAGCTCGTCTCCAACGAGGCCAGAACACCCCAAGTGTAGCGACACGTTTTTAACTTTCGGCTCAGATCCCTGCGTACCAGGCGTAGCCCTGGTCCTCCCAATATCCCCCCTTCCCCTCGCCGATGGCCGCGAGGCTCTCGACGACCTCGATCCGCATCACGTACTTTGCCTGCTTGTAGCCCAGGTTGCGTTCGACCCGCAGGCGCAGGGGCGCGCCGTTCGCGACCGGCAGGGCCTTGCCGTTGAGCTCGTAGGCCAGGATGGTCTGCGGGTGGAAGGCGTCTACTAGGTCGATGCTCTCGTAGTACCGGACAGGCTCGCCGCCGCTGGCCGCGGTGTCGTCCGACGCCTGCTGCCCGCCCGAACTCCGCTTGCTCTCACCTGCGCCCGACTGCTTGGTCATCGCCGGGTTAGCGTTGCCCTGCGGGGCTTCGTCGGTCTCCGCGCCGTCCGCTGCTTCGGCCCCGGCGTCGTCCTCGCCCTGGTCCATGGTGTCGGCGCAGTGGAAGACGACGTAGCGCGCCTCCGGCCTCAGCTTGGCCCGTCCGAGCAGGTCGGCCAGCGGTACCCCGGTCCACTTGCCGATGGCACTCCAGCCCTCGACGCAGTCGTGCCGTGTGACCTGCGTCCGGGACGGGAGCTTGCGCAGCTCGGTGAGGGAGAGCTTAAAGGACGTCTCTACGATGCCACCAACCTCCAGGTGGTAGTCGGCGAATTTTCGTTTCGCGAGCGCCTTGTACGCCTTGTCCGGCGGGTCCTCGGTGCCGTTCGGCTTGAACCACGGCGAGATGTCGGATTCGGCGTATTCCGGAGCCAACGTCCGCTCGGTGAGGAGCAGCCGCTGGACGAACATGTTGGCGTCCTCGCCGGTCTTGAGCGTACGCCGGAACCACTCGGTCTCGCCGAGGCGGTCGCAGCCGCCCAGCATCGCCGTGCCGGCGGTCGCGGTGGCGCCGAGCAGAACGGCACGTCGGCTAGGCAACCGAGTCATGCCACCCCCCCGGTCGTCTCGGACGGCGGTGCGGGCTCGACCTTCCGCTGGATGACGAACCAACCAGTGAGCATGCCGCGCATGTTGTTCCAGAAGCCCGAGAGCACCACCAACACGATGTGCACGACCACGAAGGCGACCAACAGCGCCGCGACGACGAAGTGGACCGTGCGCGCCGATTGCCGTCCATCGAACAGGGTCAGCAGGAACGGGAAAGCCGCATCCATGGCCGGGGACATCGCCAGGCCCGCGAGCACCTGCACCGGCAGGAGCACGAACAGCACGACGGCGTAGGTGAGCTTCTGAATGACATTGTAGCGCTTGGCCTCGTCGCCCTCGGGGAAGCGAAGCGTCAGGTGCTCCCACACCGAGGCGCCAAAGTGCCTGACTTGATCGCGCGATGGGATCACCCGGAACCGGAGCTGCCCGCTGAACAGACCGTAGATTAGATAGAGTGCGCCGTTCAGGACGAAGGCCCAGGCGAAGAAGAAGTGCCAGCTACGGCCGCCGGTGAGGTCCTGGTCGCTCGGCAGGGTCAGCCACGACGGAAACCCTCGATCAGCCGGCTCGCCGTCGGCGCCGGCGGAGGAACCGAGCCAATCGGTGGTGTCAAAGGTATGCCCTAGAATCGTGGTGACGCCCTTAGGCGGGTCGTCATCGGTCGACGACATCGCCAGGAGCGGCGTGTCGAAGGTCGAGACCTTGCCCCAGTACAGGGCCGGGTGGGCGTTGAAGATCTGCAGGCCGCTCATCAGCAGAACCAACAGGCAGACGGCATTGACCCAATGGGTCACACGGATGACGGCGGGATGCCGGAACATCCAACGGCGTCGTTCGACCTCGCCGAGATCGGGTGCGGAGCGCGTCAGGTAGGTACGTGGCAAGGATACGGCGTCTCCCTGGGACGTAAGGATACGACGGGCGGCCCGAGGGCCGCTCCGCCGCGGATCGCAAGACCGCTTACATGCGGTTCATCATGCGCTTCTTCATCATGTGACGGCGCATCATCTTCTTCCGCATCATGCGCTTCTTCATCATCATCCGCTCGCTTCGGTCCATGCGGACCTGCGTCACACCGGTCTGGCCGGCGTTCAGGCCATTCGGGCCCATCGGGGCGGCAGAGGCGGCGCCTGCGCCGAATGCGAGGCTACCAAGGACCGAGGCTGAGAGCGCGAGGGTGGTGATCTTCATGCTTTGTCTCCTGTCGGAAGGATCTGCCCTTTGGACATGGGATAAAGCGACAATCTATTCTCTCGGTTCCTAGGTAAGCAGTCTATTTTCTACGTAGCAAAGTCTTAGGGCATGCCTTTTGGCGCGCCGAATATGATCGTCCGCGCGTGGGTCCCCTCGGGAACTCGGTGGCCTGTACGGATGCGCCGGCAAAAAGGTTTCAGGCCAGGACTTTGCGGGAACACGACCATGGCGCTCCGGTTGTTTTGAACGGGTCTCCGCCAACCGTGGAGGCTATTCCCCCTTCGAACCTCGGAGATCCTATGCGTCATCGGACGAAGCGCCCCCTCGCGACCGCCCTCATCACCGGCACGGCCCTGATCGCTGCCTCCGCGACCTGGGCGGCGGACCAGGCGCAACCCACCATCAAGGACCGTCTCGACGCCGCCGTCTCGACCGTCACCGGCTCGCCGATGGCCAACCTCGACGTCGACATGAAGCATGTGCTCGACGCGATGAAGAAGCTTGACCCGAAGCCGATCCCGAGCCTGTCGCCACAGGAGGCACGCAAACAGCCGACGCCGACCGATGCCGTGAAGGTCCTCCTGAAGGAGCAGGGCAAGCCGACGGCGCCCGAGCCCGGCGTGACCACGAAGGACATGACCTACGAGACGGCCGGCGGGACGCAGCCGGTCCGGATCTACACGCCCGACGGCGCGCAGGGCCCGCTCCCGATGGTGGTCTACTATCACGGCGGCGGCTTCGTCATCGCCGACATCGATGTCTACGACAGCACGCCCCGCGCCATCGCCAAGGGCGCCAAGGCCGTGGTGGTCTCGGTCGAGTACCGGCATGCGCCGGAGGCCAAGTTCCCGGCCCAGCAGGACGACGCGCTCGCAGCCTACAAGTGGGCCCTGGCCCATGCCAAGGAGTTCGGTGGCGACCCGTCGAAGCTGGCACTGCTCGGCGAGAGCGCGGGCGGCAACCTCGCGACCAACGTCGCCATCGCGGCCCGCGACCAGAAGCTGGAGAAGCCGGACTACGTCGTGGCGGTCTACCCGATGGCCGGCACGAACCTCGACACGGCCTCCTACAAGGACAACACGTCCACCAAGCCGCTGAACAGGGACATGATGGCGTACTTCTACGAACAGACGGCGCGGAATGACGCCGACCGGTCGGACCCGCGCCTCGACATCGTCGGCAAGGCCGACCTCAAGGGACTGCCGCCGTTCACGGTGGTGACTGCCCAGATCGACCCGCTTCTCGACGACGGCAAGATGCTGGCCGACAAGATCACGGCGGCCGGCGGGAAAGTCGAGTACCGCGACTACCCCGGCGTGACCCACGAGTTCTTCGGCATGGGCAAAGTGGTGGCCAAGGCGAAGCAGGCCGAGGACGCGGTCGTGGACGACCTGAGGAAGGCGTTCGCCGGCGACGCCACCGGTTCGACCAAGTAGACGTGGCAGCCGGCATCGACATCGATGCCGGCCTCGCCCTTGCCGTCGACCGGCCGAGACGGCGCCCCTAGCAGGGGCGGCCTGGTGTCAGGAAGACATCCCCTTCTTCGCGAGCTGACGCCTGCTACGCCTGGACCGTGGCGGCCACGACCTTCCTCAAGGAGCCTCTGCACGCCACGCTCGGCGCCGTCCCGAACGTCCACGCCTGGCTGGAGCGCGTCGGCGAACGCCCGGCGGTGAAGCGTGGCATGGAGGTGCCGAAGACGTAGCCGCAGCGGGCGGTCAGTCCTTGCCGAGAACTTGGTCGGCCTTGGCATCGACCCGCTTCCGGTCGGCCTTCGAGAGGTTGCCGGCCTTCTCCTGCTGCGCAGCGCGCGCCTTTGCATTGCGGGCGTGCGGCTTGTCCTCGACGGGGTACTTCCTTTCCTCCGGCAGGGCGTACTTAGCCTTCGGGATATCCTCTCGCTCGTCGCTGGTCAGCTTAGACATGTCGCTCTCCCTCTCGATCACGGGTCTTGTCGTCGGGAAACGTCCCATGACGTGGTCGGTGCCGGTGGAGGGCCGGCACCGACGGCTTCAGGTTTCGGGAGAGCCTTTCCCCGTGTCATCGGATGGGGGATCGTCCTCCGACGGGGGGGCCCGGCGGCAAGTGCGGCGGGGGCATGCGACCGGGGCTTGGTGGCGTCGGAATGCCGATGTCCTCGTTCACCGTTGGCAGATCCCGGTCGTCGTCCATCGCGATCTCCTGTCCCGAACCGAACAAGCCCATGCAGTCCCGTTGCCGCTTAGAGTACGGGCATTCCACCCGCCACGGTGACGAGGGCACCGGAGGTGTAGCTGCTCTCGTCGGAAGCCAGCATCACGTAGGCCGATGCGAGCTCGGCCGGCTGGCCCGGGCGCCCGAACGGCACCTTCGAACCGAACGACTTCACCGAATCCTGGTCCATCCCGGAGGGGATGAAGGGCGTCCAGATCGGCCCCGGCAGGACGCCGTTCACCCGGATGCCCTTCTCGGCCAGCAACTGTGCGAGGCTCAGCACCATGTTGCTCAGTGCGCCCTTCGTGGCGCTGTAGGCGAGAAGCGAAGGCATCGGGTGCTTCGAGTTCACCGAGGAGGTGAAGATCACCGAGGCGCCCGGCCTCATGTGCGCCATGGCAGCCTTCGTCACGTAGAAGGGACCGAAGACGTTCGTGCGGAAGTGGTCCTCGAACACCCCGTCCTCGATGCCGTCGAGCCCCTCGTTCGGCTGCTGGAAGGCGCCGTTGTTCACGAGGAGGTCCAGGCGCCCGAACGTCTCGGCGGTGCGTGCGATGATCTCGCGCCCGTAGGCCGGGTCCTTGAGATCGCCCGGCAGGAGAAGCGCACGCCGCCCCACCTTCTCGATCCAGCCCTGGACGGCCTCGGCGTCCGCCTGCTCCTCGGGCAGGTAGGAGATGGCCACGTCCGCCCCCTCGCGGGCGAATGCGATGGCGACCGCCCGCCCGATGCCGCTGTCGCCGCCTGTGATCAGCGCGGCCTTACCCGAAAGCTTGCCGGAGCCCTTGTAGCTTTCCTCGCCGTGATCGGGCTCGGGGGTCATCTTGCCGGTCTTGCCGGGAAAGCCCTGGGGCTGGGCCTCGAAGGGCGGCCGGGGGTACTTCTGAAGGGGATCGGTCGTCATGGCATTTCTCCAAAGGGGATGCCGACCCAACAGGATGCCCCCGGTGGTGTTCCTGTCGCCGTCGCATGCCAGTCCGGCCTTTCGACATGGGACGCGAGCCGGAACCGGTCCCTCGGACCGTTCCAGATGGTTAACGGATTCATTCCAACGAGGTAGCGATAGCAGGTAGCGCCACCCGCTATCGCTACGCCCTCGGAGCCGAGCGTCCGGGCCGTTCCCGCGCGGAACCTCAGACCGGCGGCGCGACATCCGCCCCCCCTGGGCGAGACCACACCCACTAAAATGTGCCTCCCCGGACAAGCGTAGCCGCTATACGGAACCCGCCGAACGTGTTCTGCTTTTGTTCCTGGGTTCGCGGATGAGCACCATGCAGATCAGCGGCGTCACCATCGGCTTTCCCATGCCGGTGTCCCTTCTCGCCAAGGCCGTCCGGGCCGGCTTTCCGAGCCCGGCGGACGACTTCATCGAGGAGGAGATCGACCTTCAGCGCCTGCTGATCGTCAACCGCCCGGCCACCTTCATGGTCCGGGTAGCCGGCGACAGCATGCTGCTGGCCCACCTGCACGACGGCGACCTCGCCATCGTCGACCGGTCGCTGACCCCTCGCACCGGCGACATCGTGGTGGTCGACATCGACGGCGAGCGCTCGTTCAAGGTCTGGAAGCGCCAGGGGCCACGGATCACCCTGCACTTCGCCAACCCCCGCTTCCCCGAGTTCCAACTCTCTCCCGACGCCGTCATCGAGGTCTGGGGCGTCGTCTCCGGTTCCGTCTGCGCACGGCGCCGCTGCGAATGAGCGCCCGGGCCTACGCCCTCTCCGACGGGAACTCGTTCTACTGCTCGTGCGAGCGGGTCTTCGACGCCCGCCTGGCCAAGCTGCCGGTGATCGTGCTGTCCAACAACGACGGATGCGCCATCGCCCGGACCAACGAGGCCAAGGCACTCGGCATCAAGATGGGCGCGCCCTGGTTCAAGATCCGGGACATGTGCCGGCAGCAAGGGGTGCGGGTCTACTCCTCGAACTACGCCCTCTACGGCGACATGTCGGCCCGGGTGAACGCCGTCTACCGGGACTTCTCGCCCCGCATCGAGATCTACTCCATCGACGAGAGCTTCCTCGACATCTCCGACGTGCGCGAGAAGGATCGGGAGTCCCTGGCCCGCGACATGCGGGAAACCGTCCGGGCGTGGACGGGCATCCCGACATGCGTCGGCATCGGCTCACCAAGACGCTGGCCAAGCTCGCCAACCACATTGCGAAGAAGAACCCCGTGCTCGGCGGGGTCTGCGACCTGACCGATCCGGAGCAGTACGACCACTGGATCATCCGGGTGCCGGTCCCCGACATCTGGGGCGTCGGGCCGGCCAACACCCGGCGGCTTGAGGCGCTGGGATGCGACAGCGCCGCGGACGTCCGCGATCTCGATCCGAAGGTCGCCCGCAAGATCATGACCGTGGTCGGCGAACGCCTCGTGCACGAACTCCGCGGCACCCCCTGTCTCGACCTGGAGACGGTAGCCGCCACCCGGAAGGGGTGCGCCGTCACCCGGTCGTTCTCCGAGCGCGTCGAGGATCGCGCCACCATGGAGCAGGCGGTGGCCACCCATGCCTCCAGACTCGGCGAGAAGCTCCGGCGCGAGGGGCTGGCCACAAACCACGTCACGGTCTTCTTCCACACCTCGGAGCATGATCGCGACCGGCCGCAGCGCTCGGTCTCGACCGTCGTTACGCTGCCCGAGGCGACCAGCGACACCCTCGCCCTGGTCAAGGCTGCCACGCACGGCGTCCGGAAGGCCTGGCGGGACGGATATCGCTACTCCAAGGCCGGCGTGGTCACCACCGACCTGCTGCCGCTGGCCGCCTCGCAGCGCGCGATGCCCGGGCTCGGGCAACTCGACCGCGAGATGGGGGCCGCCCTGATGGAGGCGCTCGACGCCTGCAACCGTCGCTTCGGGCGCGGGGCGGTCGTCTCGGGCGCCGCCGGGTTCGCCCCGAAGCGCGAGTGGTCGACCAAGTTCGAGATGCGCTCGCCCCGCTACACCACGCGCCTGGATGAGCTTCCCATCGTAGCGGCGGCATAGCATCGGACCACGTTACGACCGCTCCGGCTTACGGGCATCCCGGCGAGCGGGCTCAGTTCGATTGTGCGGGATCGGGGGCTCCCGCCATTCTCGTCATGATCTCGCCCAGGGTGACCGGACGCCAATCCCAACAGTCGACGCCGACGTCGAGGCTCCTCCGGGTGGCCGGGATGCCGCCGTGGGAATGGCCGTAGACATGAAGGTCGCCGTGAAAGGCATTCGGCCACGTCACGTGCGCGTAATGGCTGGCCCACAGGGCGACCCGCTTGGGCATGTCTGGGTCTTGGATGAAGATCCTTTGGACGTCTACGATGGGTCCGGCCCAGGTCAGACGTTCCCCCAATTCATCGTGGTTGCCTCGAACCAGATGGATGCGTCCGTTCAGGCGCGCCTGGATGGATGCGGCGTAGTCCAGGCCGCACTTGTAGGCGAAGTCGCCAAGGTGCCAGACGATGTCGTCCGGTCGGACAGCCTTGTTCCAGGCGGCAACCATGGCCTCGTCATGCGCTTCGATGGTCTCGAATGGTCGTGGTCGTGGCATGCGAGGACTGAGCATGCTGCGATGGCCAAAATGGGTGTCGGCACAGAGAAGTGTTCTGGGCATAATAGCCTCCAAGCTGGCGGAGGCCTTCTCGCTGTACGCGGCGCTCCGATATTAGGGGGTCGAGTGGAAGTCCCTGGCTTTCATGGGATGAGCGCTCCGTTACGGCGTCTGTGATCGCATTGTCGGCTCGTGTCCGACAAGAGTCGCTACGATGGGATCCACACCCGAACAGGATGTTCGAACGGCGGTTATCATCCGTCGCATCGTGGACGCGGGCATCTAGCCATGCGTCGCAGTAAGACTGCCCTGCAAGGGTGGATCAGTCCGAGTGTTGATCCCAGCCTGGGCCACTGGAAGCTTAATCCTTTGGAGTAGCGCGGCGCTTGAAACGGTAGCCCGGGCGAACGAGCTCGAAGTAGTTTTCCTCGTCAGACCGACCCTTCATCTTTTTGCGCAATGTTTTAACGTCCAATTCTTCCTTGTGCAGGGCCGCTCCACGAATGGTCGCATCCCTAATCAGCGGCAGGATCTCACGTGCGGTCATTGACCCGTCCGGGGGAAGTATCGAGTGAACTTCCGCCATTACTTGGTCCCAGTAGCGCAGGGCCCGCACCCGGACTAGATATTCCTCGGAGCTTTCAAGGCGCGCAACAAGATCAATTATTTCGTTTTTTGCTGCTTCCAATAGCGCCTTTGTCGACGCTGTCTCAGTCTGGGAAATTTCAATCATCCCAAGCAATGTCTCACGCTCTTCAGCTTCGGCGCGGCGGATCTCATTAATGCTTTCGCGCTCGCGCAGTAAATCACGCAGTGCCCCTTCTTGCGCGGCTTTCCAAGCGTCTGTCGCGAAGGTGTCCAACCGGTCCCTCAACAGCTTGGGGAGGTCATCTAATTCAGGGCTTGATTTGTAGCCGCGCTCGTCCCGCCAAGCATCAAGGTATCTTAACATCACCTTAGGTGATGATTTATTTCCTTTCGGAAGCCGCGCATTAACCGTACGATACGTAGGGGTGAGGCCCTCCGAAAGCATTTGGTCCGCGACCTGAAACGCCTCTTCCTGTGTCGCCATTTCGCCCCCCCCGATTAGACGGGGCATCCTGCCCTACCATGCTTAACGGACCCCATACGGCTGGTAGCGGTAGCAGATTGCGCAATCTGCTACCGCTACCAAGCAACGTTGAATGGCATTTTTGACGTGACGCCCGGGCGGTTTCCGGATGACAACCCATGCCGCTCCGACCGAAACCAAGGAACGAACTGATGTCCAAGGCGAGAAATCTGATGGCGCGGATACTCAACGCGGATGATCACGGAGCCGATCTGTTGCCAGTCATCCGGTTCGAGGGCCGGATCAAGGGGACCGAACTCCAAAGGCTCGACGAGGGCAAATGGGTGAAGGGTCGGTTCGACCGAAGCATCCGTATTGACCTGGCAACCCACCTTCTGCGCGGAGATGTCCACGGCCACGTCTACGGTCGAAACGGCGATGAACTCGTGGTGGTCAACATCGATGGCTCGGCTAGCCACGGAAAGAAGGGTCGCCTGCACCCTGACGACGCCGAGGCTCTGCGGAAACATGGCTTCCGTATCCCCGTCGACCGCATTGTCGAATGGTGGGAGGCAGGTGAAGAGGATCGTGCGCTCTTCCAGATCCAATAGGGATGGGACGCCATCCGTATCCGTACCAATGGGACGCGAACCCCGTAACGGGCCCTCTCGCCGACGACCACGGCATCAATGCCTGGGGGAACCGGGCACTTGCCTGAAATCGCCGGACACGGCCCGCGGGGAGTGATGCCGGGCGTGCGCTCGTCGTTCTAAAAGCCGGTGCCAGGTCTGTCGCTACCCGCGAAATGACGCCCCGGGATGCGGATCGCACCTCCCCACCTCCGCAACCTCAAGACGAATCGTCATTGAGCGCTAAAAAAGTCAAAAAGGCCCCAGGGGTTTTTCGTCGACCCCGGCGATATGCCTAGAATGGGGGGGCGAACGCACCCCGGAAGCACGGCGGGGGGACATGACCGAAGGCTTGCATCATCCACCTCATGTCGCCCGGGCACTGGACCGGTTCGACGGACTCGTTGGCATGGACGACATCCTGGCATCGGTCGGCTGCTCGAACCGAGCATCGCCCTCCTACCTGCCCATGGAGGTACTCGTCAGGCTCCTGCGACGGGGACAGATCGACCCGCAACCCAAACTTGAGCGTGCGGTTCTGGCATCCCTCGTCAGACGGATCGACCAGTGGGTGAAGCAAAACTACTCCGGTCTCGCGCAGGACCTCCGCCCGGACATGTCCCAGGAGTTGCTCACCCAGCTCGTGAGGGAGATCGCGAGGCGCACCACCATCGACTGGTGGGAGATCAACATCCACGTCAAATTGGAACGAGCCGCCGCCGACTTCTACCACGACCTCTTCGTTCTGCCGCCCGGGACGACGACCCTGGATATCGCCGGCAATGAGGATGTCCATAACGACGAAGGCGTCACGGCCGCCGAGATCCTCGCGAACGTGCAGGACCTTGGCCTCGACGGCCGCCTGGCCGAGATCCTGACGCCGGCGGAGATGCAGGTCGTCTACCCGCTGTTCCTGTCTCCGGTCCCCCTCTGCAGCAAGAAGGGGTCGGTCGATCTCGTCCGCACCCTCCGCAAGAAGGAGGGAACGCTCCGGGAAATGAAGACCAGGATCAAGGAAAAGCTCACAGCCGCACTGACGGAGCGACCGCTATGATCAACGCAACCGGAACCACGACCCCGCACGACGCCGCCGATGCCGTCTTCGAGACCGGCACCCGCCGGGAGGATGTCGGTGCCGCCCTGGCCCGTCTGGACGAGTCCGGCAAGGCCGCCTTCTTGGAGCGGCTTTCCATTCGGGCGGCCCTCGCCGGCATGCAGACGCACGACGCCGGCGATGCGCCCGCCGAAGACGCTCTGCTCAACCGCATCGACGAAGTCTATCAATCCGAGAAGGCCCTTCACGCGGCCAAGCAGCGTCGGGACCTTTCGCAGCCGGAAACCTGGGTCGCCGCCGAGGCTGCCTTCGGAAGCGACATGGGCTTCATCATCAAGCTTTGCGGGCGACACATCTCCAATCCCACGGCCCAATTCCTGCGCTACGTCTCCGATGCGCTCGGGGTCGCCCTTGGACAGGTACGGCAGCATTTCGCCGCCGACGGCATCCCCGGCGTCGCCGGTGCCGAGTTCAAGGCGTCCGGCAAGCCGGGCACGGGCCGTAAAGAGGATTTCGGCGATGCCGTGAGGGCCGCCGACGTTCCCGACGACCTGCGTGCGCGCTGGCTGGCCGAGTGAGGCGGAGATGGACGCCTTCGCCCTCGCACGTCTCCAAGCCAGGCGCAGGCGCGCCGAACTGCCGAACGGCATCGTATCGGCGTACGCGGCCGTCGAGCATGCCTTCGTTTCCGCGGGCTTCCGAATTCGCACGGAGAGCCCCGACGGGGTGCTGCTCGACGGCTGCGATGCCAAGCTCCATCGCAAGTTCTCGACCGTCTTCGTCCGGAACGACGTCACGAGGCAGGAACAGGCCCTGCACCTCGCCCACGAGCTCGGACACTTCGACCTTCATAAGCCGCACGAGACGTGCGAACTCGACAAGACCGACCTGCGACCCGCCGGGTCGCGTGCGCTCGCCCGCGTCGAGGCGTACGGACCCCGCGAGCGGCGGGAACTCCAGGCCAACGTCTACGGGCGGGAATACCTCCTGCCCCGGGCGCTCGCGCGGCAACTCTTCCTCGATGACGGCTTGCCGGCGACGGAGATCTCCAAGCGCCTCGGCCTGCCCCTGCCGACCGTTCGCTTGCAGCTGCTCGACGCGCTCCTTCAGCGCGACGTCGCGCCCGCCGTCGAGAAGGCCGCCAGGAAGCCTCAGGAACTCGACCCCAGCCAGGTGAAGGCGGTCGAACACGAAGGGCGTGCCCTGCTCGTGGAGGCCGGCCCTGGATCGGGCAAGACCAAGACGCTGGTGGCGCGCATCGGCAGGATGATCGAACGGGTCCCGCCGTCACAGATCCTGGCGCTGACCTTCTCGAACAAGGCCGCTGCCGAACTCTCCTCACGCGTCTCGGAAGCGCAGCGCGACGATGCGGTCGAGGTCTGGACCGGCACCTTCCACGCCTTCGGACTGGAGGTCATGCGCCGCTATTACCAGCACTTCGGCGGTAGCCCCAGGATCAGGCTAATCGCGCCGTCCCAGGCGGTCGAGATGCTTGAGGAGCGCTTGCCGCTCCTGGGCCTCGACCACTTCCACGACCTGCGCAACCCGGGCGGCAAGCTCAAGGAACTTCTCAAGCCCATCGGACGGGCAAAGGACGAGCTTCTAGGCCCTGTTGAGTTTCGGGCACTGGCGGACGCTGGACTGGCGCATGCCAGGGCGACCTACGAGGCGCTTCGCAAAAAGACGAAAGCCGCTCTCAAGCCCATCGAGATCGCAGAAAAGACCCTGGAGGCGGCTTCGGTCTATGACGCGTACGACGCCATGCTTCGCCAGAAGGGCCTCTTCGACTTTTCCGATCTGGTGATGCTTCCAACGTTGCTCATGAGGCGCGATCCTGGCGTGCTGCAGGATCTCCGCGCCACCCACCGCGAGATCCTCGTCGACGAATACCAGGACGTGAACCGCGCCAGCGCCGAGATGCTCAAGCTGCTTCACGGGCCCGAAAATCGTATCTGGGTCGTCGGGGATTCCAGGCAGAGCATCTATCGTTTTCGGGGCGCATCACCGCTGAACATGGAACGCTTCGAGGCCGACTTCGACAAGGGCGAGCGGACTTCCCTCGACTTCAACTACCGCTCCACGAAGCACGTGACCGGCCTTTGCCGGGCATTCGCGAAGGCGACCGACGACGCCCGCGACGCCGGGGCCCCCGGACTGCCATACGTCGCGGAGGCGGTGAGGACCGATCCCGGCACCGAGACCAAGCTTTTCGTCGGCCTCGACGACGACTGCGAGGCCGACCTGGTCGAACGAGAGATCCGGGCCCTACGCGACGAGGTCCGCGTCCCCTATGGCCGTCAGACGGTGCTGGCGCGCACGAACACCCGCCTCGATACGCTCGCGGACCGGTTGTCGAAGCATGGAATCCCCGTCTTCCACCTGGGCAGCTTCTTCGAGCGGGACGAGGTCCGGGATCTCCTGGCCGTCCTCGCGATCGTCGCCGAGACCAACGGCGCCGCGCTCTCCCGGGTCGCGGCGTTCCGTGGCATAGACGTCGACGCCACGGACATTGCTGTCGCCGTCGAGCACGCCCGTCGCCAGAACACGGCACTCGCCGAAATCCTGCCCGACGCGGCCGGCATCGAGGGGCTGTCGGCCGCTGCCGCCTCCGCCCTCGCTCGACTTGGCCGGCAACTGCACGGCCTCACTCCGCGGACGCCGGCTTTCGAGGTTGTAGCCACCTGGCTCCTCGACAGGGGCGACTACCTGCGCCACCTCGCGTCCGAGGACGGCATCGGCGGCGACATGAAGCGGTCCGCCCTGCGCCAACTGGTCGAGTTCCTCGATCAGGTCGAACCGGACGACACCCCCCTGACTGCCAAGGACGCCCTGCGCCGTGTCCGGACCGTCATGCTGCTTGCCGACGACCGAGACCTGCGCGAGCCCGACCTGGGGCCGGACGTCGATGCCGTCAGGCTCATGACTGTCCACGCGGCCAAGGGCCTGCAGTTCGAGGCGGTGCACCTCGTCGGTCTGCACGACGGCGGCTTCCCCAAATCGGCCAAGGCCGACCAGTGCCAGGTCCCGCCGGGGATCGGCGACGGCCGTGACCCGGTCGTTGCGCAAGCCGAGGAGGA
The DNA here is from genome assembly GCF_026540795.1 of Methylobacterium sp. GC_Met_2. Classification (NCBI taxonomy): domain Bacteria; kingdom Pseudomonadati; phylum Pseudomonadota; class Alphaproteobacteria; order Hyphomicrobiales; family Methylobacteriaceae; genus Methylobacterium; species Methylobacterium sp. GC_Met_2. The sequence continues at coordinate 133,435 of NZ_JALNUM010000003.1, read as the reverse complement.
GAGATGCGGCTTCTTCGTCGCCATCTCGCGGGCAGAGGATCACCTGCGCCTCTATCACACCCTCCAGGCCGAGAAGGAGGGACGCCACCAATCCCCGTTCATCGCGGACCTCGGCGGCTTCGACGAGGTCACCCTGGACGCGCCCACGGCTACCTTCGCTCGTACGAACACCGGCGTCGGCACGGCGGACGTGGAGTACCTGACATTCCACGACATCAGGGATTACGAGACGTGTCCCCTGAGGCTGGCCTACCGCCATCAACTTTCGATCCGCAGCCGGCGGCACGAGAGCCCGTACCTCATGACCGGCGGTACCATCTACGAGATGATCGACCGGGTCCCCGAGTTCCTGACCGCCCCGGACCTGGATGAGGCGGTGGAAGCCGCCTTCGCCGAGGTTTGGGCCACCCGCGGACCTGCGTCCGACCACCCGCTCGTCGACGAGTACGAGCGCGTCGGACGGAAGGATCTTGTCTCGCTGCTCGGGCTTATCCGCGATCACGCCGGTTCGGGGAGCAGGCTCGTCAAGATACCGCTCCGCAACGGGTACGTCCTTGCGCCGGCGCCGATCTTCTCGACCGCGGCGGGCAAGCCGAAGACGGCGCGACTGGTGGTGACGGGTAAGCGGGACACCAAGAACGCACGGACCCTTCCGGCACGCCTGTTCCTCGCGGCGGCCCGCCTTCAGGAGGGGCAGGCCGCCCAGGCCGAGGTCGCCCACCTGACCTGCGGCGGCACAGCAGCCATCACGAGGACCGAGCCGGAGATCGGGGAGGATGTCGAGAGGGCCGCGGCGATCCTGGACGCCGTGCGTGCAGGAAACCTCGCACCCACGCCGAGCCTGCACACCTGCATGCGCTGCGGACACTTCGTCTCCTGCCCTGCGACAGGGGCCAAGCGCCCGGCGTGACGAAGAAAATCGACCGGACGGACCGCGGGGCGCCAGAGGTTTTTTCGGCGCAGGAGGGATGAACTCCATGAACGGCCAGCACGGTCGTGAACGGAGTGACCCATGACCCACGTCGACATCTTCATCCGCCGCGAGGGCGACCTCGATCCTACCCACCATCAGGTCCGGAGCGGGATCACCGTCACCGAACTTCATATCGACCTCCACGGCGGCGATGCCGTTGGCCTCTTCCTGTTCGAGGAGGACGCCGACGAGCCGCTCGACCCGCATCACGTGATCGAGCATCACGGCCACGGGCCGCGCTTCCTCCATCACAGCAAGTGCCGCCACGTCCACGTCGAGGTCCGCTACGCTGGCCGCCCCGTCGAGAGGTCGTTCGGACCGGGCTCCACGCTGACCCGCATCAAGGATTGGGCGGAGCACGCCTTCGAGCTCGACGCTTGCGACGCCGCGGAACTGTCGCTCCAGATCGCCGGGACCGTCGAGCGTCCGGACGGATCGACCCATGTCGGTTCCCTCGCCAAGTGCCCGGACTGCAGGGTGGTCTTCGACCTGCTGCCCACCACGCGCGTCAACGGCTGACCGCGATGACCCCGGACCGCGCACAGCTTGAGCGCGACCTTGCCGCGGTCCCCTTCCTGGAGGGGACCGCGCGCGGGCGCTGGCACCTGATCACCATCTCGTGGCCGCACGCCTACTTCGGCGTCAAAGCGAAGGACGGGCGGGAATTCTTCCTCCGCCTGGATTGCATGGGCTATCCGGCCCAACCGCCGACGGGCGGCCTCTGGGACATGGCCACCGGCGCCGTCCTCGGTCCTCAGGGATGGCCCAGGGGCGACGCCGTCTTCATGGCGACCTTCCGGCAGGACTGGCACGGCGGAGCCGCCATGTACTTTCCCCTCGACCGGATCTCGCGCCAGGGACATTCCGACTGGATCAGCGCCCACCCCCACCTCGCCTGGAAACCGGCGGCCGGGATCACCCAGTACCTCGCCGAGGTCCACCGTCACCTCAACTCGCGAGGCTACCATGGCATCGCGTGACCCCCAGGTCCTCGTACTGCCCTACCGGATCTGGTGGAGGCTCTTCCGCGAGCTTCGCCGCCGTGGCGGGGACGTGCGGGAAAGCGGCGCCTTCCTCCTCGGACGGCGCAGCGGTCGTTCCGCGACGGTGACGGCCTTGCCCTTCTACGACGACATCGACCCCGGGGCTCTTTCGACCGGGATCGTACGGCTCTCCGGGCACGCCATGAACGGGGTGTGGGAGACCTGCTCCGAACAGGGCCTGGCGGTGCTGGCCGACATCCACACGCATCCCGGCGGAGCCGGCCAGAGCACGTCCGACCGCGAGCACCCCATGGTCTCGATGCGCGGGCACCTCGCGCTGATCGCCCCGAACTTCGCCCGAAGCCCCTTCGACCTCGCCGGGGTCGGCGTCTATCGCTACGCCGGGTCCAAGCGCTGGGACGATCTCCTCCCGCCACGCCTCGGGTTGCGCGGCGTCAAAATCCGAGGCGCACGATGACCCACGATTCCATGGACGCGATCCGCGACTCGCTGAACCGCATGGCGAAACTGGACCTCGACAACGGTACGGCGCCGGATATCGAGACCGCAGTCGCGAGACTGCACGGTCACCGGATCGATGTTGTCGTCGGTCCGGACTTGGCCTTCAGTCCTCCCCATCAGGCCGCGTTGCTGACCGTGGTGAACATCGCCCGCCGGTTCGCCCTGGGCGGTGTCACAGTCGTTGGAAACCTCGACGTTCCGTCGCTCGTTATGGGCGACGGCAACACGATCCTCAGCCATGAGGTCGAGGCACAGGGTGGGCGCATCGGCGATGCAGATCCGGAATCGGTATGCATCGTCATCGGAGACATCACGACGTCCCACATCCGCGGAACGGCGGTGACATTCGAGGGATGGCGTGGCGGCGTCGTTCCCCTCGACGGGAGGCGCCTGACGGAAAGGACGAAGACCATGCCGGCCGCAGTGCTCGCCGGCGCCCTGGCCGCAGCCGAGGCGTTCGCGATGCTGCGCGGCGAGGTCGAAGGGGGGCGTCGCGCCATCGGTTTCTCTCTCTGGCGCCCGGACCGCGATTGCGACTGGCTGTGCTCCGATATCGACGGGCCAGACCCGGTGGCCCTTCCCGACCACCTCTGGGTTCTCGGTCTCGGCCATCTCGGGCAGGCCTTCCTTTGGGCGCTGATGCTGTGCCCCTATGCCGACAGGTCCGGCGTGAGGCTGATCCTGCAGGACACGGACGTCGTCACCCCGTCGACCGACAGCACCTCGCTGCTCACCCAGCCGGCAATGGTCGGCAGTCTCAAGACGCGCGCCGTCGCCGAGGTCCTCGAACGACATGGCTTCCGGACGTCACTTGTGGAACGCCCTTTCGACGACGGTTTCCGACGCCGGGCCTCGGATGACCCCGCCGTCCTGATCTGCGGCGTCGACAACGCGCTGGCCCGTTCGCAACTTGAAGCCCCCGGCTTCCCGATGGTCGTCGAGGCCGGTATCGGCGACCGGGCCCAGGACTTCCGTGCCCTGCGGCTGCACACCTTCCCGTCCGGAAGGACGGCCGCCGACCTTTGGGTTCCGGGCAGGCCACGGGAACGGGCGTCGCTCGTCCAGCCAGGCTACGTACGCCTGTCCGAAACGGGCGGGGATATCTGTGGTCTGACCCGTCTTGCGGAAACGGCGGTCGGCGCGCCGTTCGTCGGCACCGTGGCCGGATGCCTGATGCTGAGCCAGGTCATGCGCTTGCTGTGCGGGGATGCCGTCGATGCCACCGTAGATCTCGACCTCCGGTCGATGCGGTCGCGACGCGCCATTCGCAACAAGGTCCTTGGAGCGTTCAATCCAGGCTTCCAAGCAGCGTAGGTCCATGGCGGTGACAATGCCCCTTCGACGGCATCGATCAGCCCGTCGAGGGGGAAAGGTGTCCGTCCCATAGACGGTGCGGGCGTCCGTGTAGGCGGCGGCGTCGCAAGGCCCCTGGCCGCACCATCCACTGGATCCACAGCCACTGCTTGTGAAGGCTGCGCCAACTGTTATCATTCGGCTTGCCAAGCTAGTCGAAGCTCATTAGCTCCTGGTCGGACCCGAGATGCTCGGGTTCGACCATATGCTCATCTTGAGGATCACCTCGATGAGCCAGCCAGAGGAGACTGTCACATGTTCAACGACTGCCTCCTCATAGCCGTGACGTGCGTGCCCTCCATGGGCAGCCACCCGCTTTCCTTCTCCGTCGACGAGGCCTGACCGGCGCACCTGCGCCCGCTCGCCTCCGTCCCGAGGCGACCGTCATGACCGATCCTTCGACAAGACCCATCCAGCCTTACCCCTCGTTCGAGGACCCGCCCCCGCGCGCGGCCTGCATCGACGCCCTGCTCGGCAGGGTGGTCCGACGGCTATTCGAAGTCGGCGCACGCCACGAGGATGGCCTCGCCGGCGCCCTGCAGGCCGTCCTCGCGACGCTGGATCACCGCATGATTGCGGCCGGCAAGCCGTCGCGCTGACGACCGGGAAAACCATCCCCACCACGACGGACCCAATCCGGAGACTCCCGATGAAACCGCGAAAACCATCCCGCGCACCCCTTCCCGACACCCCCCACGAGGCCTGACCGGCGCGCTCGATTGAGCCCGGCTGCCTCGCGACGGAGGCAGAGCCATGACGACATTCCCAAAGCCCCCCACCAAGTCCGCCACCAAGGCCACCGCCACCAAGGGCAAGCCCGCCCCGAAGGCGAAGGCGGGCCTCATGGCGAGGCTTGCCCCAAAGACGCTGAAGCCCTCGGCCGAGAGCCTCGACGATTTCCTCAACGCTCACAACGACACCCGGGCGCCCATCGACCAGATGGAGGCCGAGATCCGCTCCTCCCGCTTCACCCTGGCCAAGCACGCCCTGGACGAGGCGATGACGACCAGCCAGCACGTCAGGATGCTGCGCTTCGGCGGGGCCGGCGTGATCATCGAGGTCCCGTCGCCCGACTGGATCCCCGCAGTGCGGATGGCGGCCGAGAAGCTGATTTCCTGGCATCACATTTTCTGTCGAGGCGGCTCGTCAAAGTCGTCCGAAAATCCGAGCGTGGGCAACATGGAAGTCGCCGATTTCCTCGGCAACGGGGGGCGCGTCCTCGGGGTTTCCCAGTCACCGGGGCAGTACCTGCCCTCGGCGCTGATCGCAGCCGCGGACGTGCGCATCAGGATCGGCACGCCGTCCAACGACGTGATCCGCAAGACGATCCTGACCCTGACCGGTCACAAGGCCAGGCGCATGCCGCCCGACATCGCGCGCGGGCTCGCGTTTGACGTGATCGCCGCCTCCATCCGCAAGGGGACGCTGGCCTCAAGCTGCGTCCGGCGCCTCGTGGCCGCCTCCAGGGCCAACGCCGCCATCGATCCGAACCTCGCGGACGTGCCGGTGCTGTCCGAGATCCACGGATACGGGGCAGCAGGAGAGTACGCCCAGAGGCTCGCCTACGAATTTTCGGAATGGAAGGCCGGTCGAACCGACTGGAGCTCCCTCGAAAGATCAGTCCTGCTCGCAGGTGAACCCGGAACGGGCAAGACCACGCTTGTAAGAAGCATCGCCAAGACACTCGAAATCCCGCTAATCAGCACATCCGTTGCGCTGTGGTTCTCGCAGACAAATGGATACTTGAACGAGGTCATCAAGGAGATCAATAGGGTCTTCACGATGGCGGCACAAATGGCACCAGTTTTGATCTTTGTAGATGAGATGGATGGAATTCCGTCTAGAGCTTCGCTGGGATCACGCAATAGAGACTATTGGGTTCCTTTGATCAATCATTGTCTCACGACGTTCGAGAACGCGATCTCTGGGAATACCGATAAGATCATCCTGATCGGGGCCAGCAATTATCCTGACCTGATCGACCCGGCCCTGCTACGACCTGGCCGGCTCGGACGCGTCATCACCGTCGAGAAGCCCGATGTCGACGGCCTGGCCGGCATCATCAGGCAGCATCTGGGGCCGGACGTCCTCGACGGGGCCGACCTGTCGGTGCCGGCAAGCATTGGCGTGGGCGCCACCGGGGCCGAGGCCACCACCTGGGTCGCGGGAGCCCGACGCAGGGCTCGGGACGCCGGCCGTCCGATGCGGCTCGACGACCTCGTCCGCGAGATCGCACCGCCCGACCCGAGGTCACCCGAGGAGGCGCTTTCCTGCGCCCGCCACGAATGCGGGCACGGCCTTGCCGTGACCCTGCTCGGTCCTGGCGCAGTCGTCAGCCTCAGCAATGTCATGTCCCACGGGCTTGGGGGCCTCACCAGGACGTCCATGCCCCGGGCCACGATCCTGACGAAGACGTCCATCGAGGCCTACGTCACCACCGTCCTTGCCGGAAGGGCCACGGACGAGGAGTTCGGCGAGGCTAACAGTGGCTCTGGCGGCGCCTACGCCAGCGACCTCGGCCTAGCTACCAGCATGCTCGCCTCCATGCATTTGAGCATGGGCCTTGGAGGATCACTCCTGCACCGAGCCTCGGATGCGGAGGCCAGGGAATGCCTTCGCCACGACCCCGAAATGCGCCGTCGCGTCGAGTCTGACCTGAATGTTTTGTACCTTCGCGCCAAGGAGTTCGTCCACGAAAACAGGGACCTGATCGACGCCTTGGCCCAAAGGCTGGTGGTCGCTCGCATCATGTCGGGCGACCAGATGCGCGCCGTGATCGCGAAGTACCGGCCGGCGCCGTCCCCCATCGTAACCCTCGGAGGCCATCATGGGTGAGGTCGATCACACCGAGCTCGTGGCGGAGATCCTCCGCAGGCTTCTTCGGACCCGTCTAATTCTCGACGATGACGAGTTCGACCATCTCGCCGGAGAGATCATGATCTCGATGGGTGTCGCGGCGATGCGCAAGGCCGAGGGCCAGGCCCGGCGGAGGCAGGCCGTCCCCCGGCCGGATCACTCCGGAAAGGTGATCAACTTCCCTTTCCAGAACCGGCAGATCCTCAACGAGACAGCAGCCAAAACGCCATGACGTTCACGCACAGGCGGAAGTAATACCCCAAGGACAGATTCAAGGATTGGCTATCTAATCCTTGAAAAACGCAAACGGGATCAATGGCTTAGTGATTTGGGGGGGTGACTCCCCGGCCAAACCGCGCAATACTCCATCGTCGATCCTGCCGGCCACGCCCATCGCATGCCGGTTCGGATCGACGATCCTGGCCCTGCCGGCCCGGAGATGATGGAGAGGCCGATAGACGAGATCGGGCGCCAAGGGGAGAACCCCGAGGCGCCCGCTAATCCGTCGATGGTCCGCTGCGCCCGGAAAAGCCTGCGGACCATCGATGCCACCCGCCTCACGGCGGACAACCGCGGCCCTTCGCGAGGAGGGCCGCCAAAACCTGCCGCGAGGCAGGCCGACGCAACCCGCCGCGAAGGCGGATTACCGCAACCCGCTGCGAGGCGGGCCACGCGACGATCGTACATAGATCGCGACCGGCGGCAACCCCGCACGGCTCGATGTCGCTCGGCCTGCCCGCGCCCCACCAGGGCGAGGACCATGAACTACGAGCCAAACCGCCAGCGTTCCAGTGTCGACCGTGAGGCTCTGGGCCTGAAGCCCGGTCTCAAGCCGGTCCGCCGCATCCGGCCCAAGAGCCGCCGGATCAGCCGTCCGGGCAACTTCGCCACGGTGAAGACGTTCGCGCGCCAGCCGATCCGTACCGAGGCCGTCATGGAGATGGACGGGCTCGCGCACATCGAGATCAACCCGCGGTACGTCAGGATCGCCCCGCAGCCCCACCGCCTGACTTACCACGTGACCAAGCCCGACGGGTCGACGCGCGTCGCCACCTACGTCCCCGACCTCGCGGTGCTGACCATCGAAGGCAACGTCGTGATCGTCGACTTCAAGTCGCGATACCTCCGTGGCCTTCCCGAATGGTCGGAGGTCGAGCCCGTGATCCGTGAGGCCTACCTCATCGATCATGGGGCGGCTTTCACGGTGCTGACCGAGGAGCATTTCGCAATCGAGCCGCGCCGCTCGAACGTCGCCATCATGCTCATGCATCGCCCCCCGCAGAAGGACGCTGCCGCCATTGCGGCGGTCCGCGGTGCTATCGGGCGGATCGGCCTTCCAAGCACCATCGGCGCCATCCGCTCAGATTCCGGCCTTCGGTCCGATGGAATCAGCGACTCGGCCTTTTCCGCCCTCGTCGAGCTCGCGATCTCCGGCGAGGTGACGATGGGTATGGCAAAGCCGTTCGACGACCTCACCGTCATCGACGTGGGGCCGTTCGCATGATGCCCGCCGCTCATCAAGGGATCGACATCCTCGGCCTGGCCGATCAATCCCCGGACGATGGCCCGAAGTGGGACCTTCGCCCTGGCGACATCGTCGCGATTGGCCGCCCCGACGAGGCCACCTTCCGCCGCGCCGAGTTCGAGCGTCCCATCCCCGGCAGGAAGGCCGCTGATGACAGGCCCGCCGGCCCGCGCACCCTTCGCTTTTCGGAGATCCCGAGCGGCGCTCAGGTCTTTCTCACCGACCGTCAGATCGGCTTGCTTCAGAGGGAGGGGCGGTGGAGCATTGAACTCATCAACGCCGACGCCGACAAGCCGCGCGGCGAACTGCCGACGAACCTCGGCCTGACGGACGAGGAGACCCGCTACGCCGACTGTCACTTCGACTACGTGGTGGCCTGCGTGGCCATGCCTGGCGGTTACAAGAAGTCCAGGCCGAAGCTGTTGCTCATCGTCGAGGAGGTGGCGCGGAAGCGTGCGGAGGCGCCCCCGAGCACTTCGACCGTCATGCGTCAGGTCCAGAAGTGGTTTGACAGAGGGGACGTCTACGGAAAGGCCGCGCTGACCAAGAAGCGACGCGAGGTCAACAGCCTACCGCCCTGGCCCCCCGAGATGATCCAGGCCATCCGATCCTGCACCTACCAATCCCTGTGCGACCCCAAGGGAACCGCAGGCGATGCGCTCGCTCGGCTGCGGATTTGGGCGGACGAAACCTACCCTGAGCGGCAGGTCGACCTCCCGAATATCCGAACCATGGAACGGGCACGCGCCAGCGTGAACAAGTACATCAGGGACTACCTCGGGAAGGGTGCCGGCAAGTCCGCTCGCGACAATGCCGCGTACTACGAAAGGTCGAGGCCCGACCTGCCGTGCGAAGAGGTCGAAGTCGATCACACGACGTTCGATGTCCGCCTGATCGACGATGAGTCCAATCTCGTTTTCGGCAGGCCCGACGTCGTAGCCATTCGTTGCCTGGCAACTGGAATGATCCTGGGCATCGGCATCGGCTGGGAAGCCCCCAGCTTCGCCTCGTTCATCGAGGCCGTGCGGCACGCGATGTACGAGAAGGACCTCTCGGCCTTTCCCAGCGTGAAGACCGGTTGGCCGTGTCGCGGGCGCTGGAAGCGCATGCGTGTCGATAACGCCATGCATTTCATTGGCGCGAACATCGGCCACGCGTCGAACGAGCTGATGTTCGAAGTCGTGGAAATGCGGCCGGGTGAGCCCACGATGAAGGGGGCGGTGGAACGATTGATGGGCATCCTGAACAGGAAGGTTGCCCATGCCGTCCCGGGAACGACCCTCTCCAACATCGTCGAACGCAAGGAACATGAGGAGGCGTCAGAGGCCCCCGTGCTGACGCTGCGGGAGTTCGAGGCGTTCCTCGTCACCTACATCTGCGACGACTACCATTGGTCCGCCCACCGAGGCCTTGGGCCGCTTCGCAAGCTGCCCGACGTCCCGATCCGCCTCTGGAGGAACGGGATCGGCAAGGTCAAGATCCGGAACCTCCCGCATCCCGACACCTTCGCCGCCCTCGCGGGAGATATCGAAAATCGCACCGTCCAGGACTACGGGATCGAGTGGGACTACATCCTCTATCAGTCCGACGATCTGATCCCGATCCGTACGCACCCCGATCACAAGCCCGGCAAGGGAAGGCATCCCGGCACCAAGTACCGGGTCACCCGCGATCCGCAGGACCTGGGGCGAATCTGGCTGTTCGATCCCTACCTGAAGGTTCGGATCGAGGTCCCGTCCGCCCGCCTGGATTACGCGGCAGGCCTCACGCTGCACCAGCACCGGGTGATCGTAGCGGACCATCTGCGCACCGTCGCGAACTTCGTGGACATCGACGGCCTGCTGCGGACACGGGGGCGCATGCTCGCAACGATCCAGGAGCTGCGGAAGCAGCGGGATATCCAGGGCATCGAACGGAAGCTGGCGAGGTTCCTCGGCAGTCAAAAGGCCAAGCGCATCCGGAGTCGGATTGCGACGGAGAACGACAGCGAGGAGGCGAGCTCGGTCCCGTTGGACATCGAGCAGCCCGCCTACGTCCCGACCCCTGAATTCCGGGCGCGACGCGCTCCGAACCTTACCCGCCGTGAGCAACCGGACCCCGAACGCGTGCGACAGGTCAAGGCCGAGCCGGAGCAATCGCCGGCTGAGGTTCCGAGGCGCCCGAAGGTCGAGGAACAGGCGGAACCTGAGCGAAGGACATCGTCGAAGGCGACCGATCTCGACGCTCTTAGGGCACAGCACCCTGATTGGAAGGAAGTCTGATGGCGGACATCGCGAGCTTCAATGACAAGTCGCTGTCCCCCGAAGAGAGGGAGAGGGTCTCGGCGCTTCCGCCGATTGAGCGCCAGGATCTGATCGAGACCGTCCTCGTTCGCTATCCAAGCTTCAAGTCGGCGTCCGGGTTCGTTTCTAAGTTCCACCGGCCCGTTGACGGGGGAAGGCACGGTCGCGGATGGGTCGGCGCGCTGCTCGGCGACACGCGAGCAGGAAAGAGCTTCGTTCTACAGGACTACAGGAACAGGTTCACCTCCGAACGCATCAACGGAGGCTTTACGCGTCCGGTCGTCTACGTCGAGGTCTTGAACGACATGACGGCGCATGACGTCGCCTCAGAGTTCCACCTGGCTCTGGGATACTCATCGGTACCGAAGATCAAGACCGCAACGCTGATGAGAAACGATATCGCGGAGTTGGAAGATCATCACGTCGAACTCGTCATCCTGGATGACATCGACAATGCGCTAAGCAACCCTAAGTCAGCCAACAATCGGCTGATCCTAGGCTTCATCAAGGGCATTCTCGACAGCCGCACGTGTAATGTTCTGTGCTCGGGCCGTGTTGCTCTTCACCGGATCATCAGCGGGTTCAACCAAGTCGAAGGACGCGGCAGTCTCCCGCACGTCTTCATCAAGCCTTACCGCTGGCGCGTCCAGTCAGAGCGTATCCAGATCCGTTTCCTGCTGGACGAGATCGACAACAGGTTGCCCTTCCGTGAGAAGGCCGGGCTCGGCGACGAGGATGTCGCGGCACATTTCTATGCCATTTCCGGCGGGCTGATCGGCCGGATGATGAACTACGTCAGGGAGGCGGCCTACGAGGCCATGAACGAGGGCGCGGACCGCATCGAACGTGAGCATCTCGTCTACGCCGCGAAGTTGCGGATGGCTCCGGGCGAGACCTTCGTCCCGTTCAAGGGCAAGCTCGACATCGAGAGGTTGGATGCCGATCCCGACGAGAGCGCCGGGCGGGCGGACCCCAAGCCTGCTCCTGTCCGTAAGGACATGTTCGACAAGAAGCGGCCGAGGAAGGTCAAGTGATCGACCAACCAAGGCGCCTTCGCCATTCAATGATCCGACGCTGGTTCGAGCCGGGCGAGCATGAACCGGCCACGGCTTTCTTCTCACGCATCGCTGGGCGCAACGGACAGACCAGCGCCTGGGTGTTCGCCGACGAGATGGGCTTCGATGGTCGCACCCTCGCACCAGCGGATTGCCTCGATGCGGTCTCGGAGATCGGCCTTGAGGGTATGGACCGCCTGATCCACGCGACGCCCGTCGTTCACAAGCGAGCGGTGCGGATCATGGGCGTCGACGTGCGGCGGAGGCATTGGTCCGAGGCCCCACGGGTCTGCCCCGGGTGCCTGGCGGAAAGCGCGCACCACCGCACCTTCCACAGCCTCGTCTCCTTCACCGTATGCCCCTATCACGGATGTGGACTCGTCGGCGGCCCAGGGGGGCCCTTGGCGTGGTGGTACCCCCACCTCGACCATGCCCCGGATGGTACGCAGGTGGCGTTGCCGATGCCCCGCCTCGCCCGACCTCGCCCGAGTTTTGAACTGTGGCTGCTGGGTCGCCTGGGCGTGGAGGAGCCGCTGCAGGTGCCGATCCTGACCGACGTTTCCGTTCCAACGGTCATCGATACGATTGACCTGCTTGGCCGCGCAGCAATCGGCGGATGGCGTGTCGCGGCCCCCCGCACGGGTACGCCTGGCTTCGAGCGTGCCAAGGTCGTCGCGGCAGGCTTCGCGATCCTCTGCGAAGGCGTGGAGGCGTTGGAGCGATTGTTCGATGACATCGCGAACCAGGGCGAGGGACAGGTCGGGGCCGACCGGTGTGCATGGGGCATGCATCAGGCCTTCGGCTGGCTCTACAACGCGACCTTCTGCACGTGGCGCCGACCGATGCTGATGGACGCCGTTCGTGTCGCAGCGGGCACGGTTGCGAAGCGCCGGGGGACTTTCGCGCGCTCGGCGATGTCGCTTCATGGCGTGAACGAAGAGGTTGCCTTCCTGCACCGGGACGAGGTTGCACGTAGCCTCAACATCCTGCGCCGGGCCGTCGATCCACTCGCGCTGCGCCTCGGCATGCTGCCTTCGGGCGGGAGCGAACGCTTCGTGATGTATGATGCCTCGGTCGTTCCGCTGATCCGTGAGAGCCTGTCCACCAGTATGAAGCGAGAGGAGGCTGCGGGAGTCCTTGGCTTGAGGGTCACCGAGTTCGACGCCCTCGTAAGAATGGGATTGCTCAGGCGCTTGTGCCGATTGGGTGGCCCGACGCCCAAGGACGACATGTATCTTCGCCATGAGGTCGAGGCCTTGCTGCCCGACCCTGGGCTAGGTGTGGTTTCGACCGAGGACGAGCGTCATGTCGACCTGACGGCTTTCGCCGAAGTGTTCGGGCTCCGGAGACCCGAGGTGATCGGTCTGTGCGCCGCCGGTCGTTTGACGCCTTTGGGGATCGCCGCGGGATCGGTCGGGTTGGCGTCCCTCGTATTCGCCCGCCCCCACGCCGGGGACCGCGATGTGTTGAAGCCGCCGGCCCCTAAGGTCGGAGGGCGCTTTCGCAGCCTGCGGTCACGACGCGGGATGACCAAGTGCGATGCCGCATCGAAGCTCGGCATCAACATGGCCACGGTCGCGGCGCTTCTTCGGGACGGGCTGTTGCAGACGTTGGGAGCGGAGGAAAGCGGAACGGCTCGGGCACTCGTCGACGAGGAGTCCCTGCGCACGTTCGCGGCCAAGTATGCCCCGGCCGTCTCCTACGCCGATGTGCTCGGGTGCGGGCGGACCGCCGCGGTCAACAGGCTTCGAGGGCTTGGTGTCCGTATCCTCTTGAAGGCACCCGGTAACAACGACCTCATGGCCATTGTGCTGCGCTCCGACGTCCTACGGGCGCTCCGGTCGGATACGGACCCCATGGCGGAGCCCATCTCCGATTGGACCTCGTTCTGGGACGGGTTCGGTCGGCATCTGGCATCGAAGAGGTCGATCTTCCGTCCAGTCCGCATCGCCCAAGGGCACGCCGGTCGCATCAGGAGTGGTGATCGCCGGACCGCCATCCTTATCGGTTTCGAGGTGGATGGGTACGTCGTTCTTAGGCTCGAAACCGGCAGGGCCATGACGGACGACGGGAAGCCGTTTTGCGCCGAGCGTTCTGGCTTCGTCCTCGGCGACAAGGGAGCCTGGCTGAATTGGTTCGAGTGGATAGAAACGAACGCCTATCTTGCTCGCTCTTACGGGAAGTCCGCGTCCCGAGCGGCCTGAGACGGGCCGCGACCCCGACCGAAGGGTGCCCGATTGGCGATGCCCGCCATGGCAAGCCGATCAGTCGACGCCTTTCGCAGGCGATCCCTTCGGTAGGACGGGGACATTTTGTTCCAAATGGGGTGACGGCGCCCGTTTGTTTGTTCCAAACAGGTTGTCGCTTTGTACCAAAGAGGCTGGCGGCAGCCTGACCTTTCACAGAGCGGAAATGGTGTCGTACTGTTCCAACTAGCTTGTCGGCCTACATCCTCCTGATAGGTTCGGGAGTGACGCTTCCCGAGCTTAATATTCGAGATAGATTTGCCTCCGCGACGAGTGCGTTGGTCCGTGGATCACGTCGGGCGGTGGTCGAATTGTCCTGACGTGTCCGACCTGCCAGCCATCTTCATTTTTTTTCGCGTCAGATCGTGTTGTGATCTGTCACCCGGACGCGCGCGATTTGATTACGGCCGCCGCACGACTGCTCCGCTTTGCATGAGATTTGTTCCAGGTGGCTGGGATATCATCGTTTATCGACAATGGCGCTCATTCAGTCTGGTCGGCGACTTGATGTTATCGGAAATCAATCTAACATCGGTTAGGCTGAAGACGAGACGTTGACTGCGCGATGCCAAAACTCAAGCTTCTCGGTGGCCGGAGGCCGCGGGAAAGATCCAAACTGGTTTTGGGTGGACCGGATGCGCTTGGGTTCTGGACGTGGGACGCCGAGCGCGATCGCGTATGGGCTGATACGTTCGTCGCGCTGCTGTTCGAGATCGACCCCGAGGAAGCCGAAGCCGGCGTGCCACTCTCGGTTTTCGCGGCACATATCCACCCCCCGGATCAGTCACGTGTCTTGGCCAGCTTCCGCGCGGAGGCGCGCGAGGACGGGCGCATGGCCCTCGAGTACCGCGTTCGAGCGACTGGTGGGGGCCTGCGTCTGGTCCTGTCGCGCGGCCGCTTCGCCTACGATCACTGCGGTCGCCCGCTGTCGGGCCACGGGATCATCGTCGACATCAGCGACCTGCAGGCGCGGGATGAAGACCGGACCCCAGCCCCGCCGTTGGCCGAAGACCCGTCCGGAACATCGCTGGACCGTGCCGCGACTGCGGCGATCGCGGCTTTCCAGGCCATCGGTCCCTTGAACGACCCGGGCCTGACGGCGCGCGCCGAAGCGCTTCTGTTCGAGATCGGCCGCAGGCTCGCGACGCAGGAAGCCGATGACGAGCGTAAGCGCTTGAATTAGAGCGCACTCCGCCGAAGTGGACACCGGTTCGGCGAAAGAGAGTGCGTTAAATCAAAGGCTTAGAGCTGCGCTCGATTGCAACGCGATCGGGCACCGCTCTAGCGCTGGTCCTGTTCCCGCAGATGGAGGTAGGTCGGGTCGAACTCGGCTGCGGCGACCAGGCCATTCCAGTCGTGCACGACCAGGTGACGGCTGCGCAGCGAGATCAATCCTGCGGCCTTCAGATCCCGGATCGTGCGATTGACGTGAACCGGCGTGATCCCGAGGGCATCGGCCAGCTCCGGCTGCGTCATGGGCAGATCACAACTGAAGTCCGGTGCGAGACCGACTGTGCCGAGGCGCGTGATCAATTCGCAGAACAGATGGGCCATCCGGGCGTAGGCGTCCCGCCGGCCGGTGTTGAGCGTCCATTCCCGCACGATCGCCGCGTCGATGAGCGTTGCCCGCCAGAAGACCTCGCCGAGCCGCGGCTGGGCGCGCAGCAGGGCGCGCACCGCATCGTGCTGGACGAACCCGATGCGGCAGGGGGTGACCGTCGCGATGCTGATATCGAGGGTCTGGAGATGGAGGCTCTGAAAATCCGGCACGTCGCCGGCAACGTGGTAGCTCATGACCTGCCGTTTGCCGGCCCGGGTCGATTTATAGGTGCTCGCGATGCCCGATAAGATGGCGAAGCTCCGGCCGGGGCGGTCCCCCTCGCGCACGATGTCCTGATAGGCATCGATCAGCGCAGGCTGCATCGGCATGGCTTCGATTGCGGCACGCTCCTCGGATGAGAGCTCGAACAGCGCGATGCCTTCGAGCTTGCGCAGCAACGGATGCCGATCCGCGTGTTGGCTTGTTCCGCTCATCTTACCTCATTCGGCCACAGGCAGATCCGGCATGGGAAGCCTGTACCGGGTGGACACGGGTTAGTCTGCTGCTTCGGCAACATCGACCGACTGGTGCGAGGCACGAGAATCGGTATCGATCCGTATAACTCGAAAGCGATCGAGCGAGCAGAGACAGAATCTCGGATTTCGGCACGATCACGCGTGTTCGGATCGTATCTGGGCAGCCGCGCTGGTGCATTCGCCAGGGTTGTGAGGCGCGCGGGTTGTTGACGGGGCTGGAAATCTCCGACCCGTCCGCGCACACAGGTGGCGCGGCGTATTCGCCGCCCAGCTTGACGGAACGCTCGGATGAACACGACCGATCTCGCCCCGCACGCGCATCAGGTCCTGGCCGAGGCGACGCTGCCCGGACTGCCGAACCATTACCGCGGCAAGGTCAGGGAGAATTACGATCTGGCGGACGGCCGCCGCATCCTGATCACCACCGACCGGATCAGCGCCTTCGATCGGGCGCTCGCCGCGATCCCGTTCAAGGGGCAGGTTCTGACGCAGACCGCCCGCTTCTGGTTCGAACGGACGGGCGATCTCTGCCCGAACCACGTCCTGGCATATCCGGATCCGAACGTCGTCGTCGGGCAGCGCCTGGAGATTCTGCCGGTGGAGGTGGTGGTCCGCGGCTATCTCGCGGGTACGACTTCGACCTCCGTGCTGACCCGATACAGGGCGGGCGAGCGGGCGATGTACGGCCATCGCTTCCCCGACGGGATGCGTCCGAACGAGCGCCTGCCGGCACCCATCATCACGCCGACCACGAAGGCCTTCGACGGCGGCCACGACGAGCCGTTGACGGAGGCCGAGATACTGAGCCGCGGCCTGCTGACGGACCGGCAATGGCGCACCGTCTCGGAGGCTGCCCTGGCATTGTTCGGCCGCGGGCAGGCTCTGGCGGCTGAGCGCGGGTTGATCCTGGCGGACACCAAGTACGAGTTCGGCACGGATCCCGAGGGCCGGATCGTCCTTGCGGACGAGATCCACACGCCGGACAGCAGCCGCTACTGGTTTGCACAGAGCTACCCGGAGCGTTTTGCGACCGGCACGGCGCCCGAGAGCTTCGACAAGGACTTCGTGCGCAACTGGGTCGTGGCCCGCTGCGATCCCTATCGGGATCCGATTCCCGAGATCCCCGCCGACGTCATTCTCGAAACGGCCGCGGTCTACATCAAAGCCTATGAGACGATCACCGGTGCGCGGTTCGCGCTGCCGGATCCGGCCGAGGTGCCGCTCGACCGTGTGCGCCGGAACCTCGAATTCTATCTCGCGGCGAGTCCGGATCGCTGAAGGGCGGCGCGCTGCGCCGCCCCAGGCCGGTTCCTGCGATGGTTCAGGCCGCTGCTGCCAGCGGGGCCGGAGCAGGAGCATCCATCGCGCGCAGGTAGACGTCGAGCAGCGTCTCCTGTTCGTCGCGCTCGTCCTTGTCCTGCTTGCGGATCTTCAGGATCTCCTTAAGGATCTTGACGTCCAGGCCCTCGCCCTTGGCCTCGGCGAAGACCTCCTTCTTGGCCTCCATGAGGTCCTTGATCTCTTCCTCAAGCCGTTCGACGCGCTCGATGATCGAGCGGATCCGGTCGCCCGCGACGCCCACGGTATCGGTCATATCGGTCATGCAATCCCTCGTCGGATGACGGGGCATCCTCGCCGGTGCAGGGTAAGCGACGGGTTAAGGACGGGCCGGGGTCCGTGTGTGGCCTGCGATCCAGCCGATGATCGCGTCCGACACGGCGTCGCTGTTGGCTTCCAGCATCATCATGTGGCCGTTGCCATGGATGCCGTGGTCGGCGAGCACGAGCCGGTCCGGCTTGGCACCGGCCTGCGTGAGGAACGCCGCGGTGCAATCATCCATCGTGGCGCGGAACGACGCCTCGGCGGTGACGATCACCGCGGGCACCCGGGCGAGGTTGGGTAAGGTATGCACAGGCTCGGCCTGGAGCCAGCAGCGGATCTTGTCGGGCGACGTGGCGGTCTCGGCCTGGACCACAGTGATGTCGGTCGGAGCGCTCACCGGCGGCTCGAAATGGAGCGGCACCCGCGTGATGCCGTAGGGCCGGGCCCGCGCATCACCGACGCGCTCGTACCAGTCGGTGCCGCCCTTGAAGCGAATGTCGTAGAAGGTCGGCCCATTGGGCTCCACGGCGATGTGCGCCTTGACGAGGTCCGGCCGCTGGTCCGAGACCGCCCAACCGAAGACGCCCGCCTGCGAATGCGTCAGGAGGATCGCTGGGCCGATCTTCTCCAAGAGGGCGATCAGCGCCGGGTCGACCAGCTCCTCGCTCTTCAGCGCGCTGGCGATGTAGGGCACCTGGGAGAGGTAGAACTGGTCGAAGGCGGCGTTGCCCCGCACGCCCGGGCCATCCGGCCACTGGCTGTGCAGTTTCGCCTGCGGATACAGCGAGAACCGCTCCTGCCCGGTAAAGACCGTTTCCAGATCCTCGGCCGGGAGGCGTGCATAGGGCCCATAGGTCTCCGGATCGCCGCCCGAACGGCCACGCCCGACCTGATCCACGACATACACCGCAAAGCCCTTCGCGGCGAAGCGGTCCGCCCAGCCTGGCCGGCCGTCCGGCGTGCCGAGGAAGTTGGTCCCGGTCTGCGCGGTGCCGTGCACCATGACGACCGGGTAGGGCTGCGTGATCCGCTCCGGGGCGCGATAATCCACGAACATCTGCCCGAGGGCCGTGGTCTTGTCGCCTACACGCACATAGCGGCCGCCGACGAAGAAGTAGCCGCTGGGCTGCTGCGGCTTGAACGGTGCGGTACCCGATCCCTGTTCGGCGGCGCACGGCGCCGATCCGACCGCAAGGCAGAGCAGGGTCAGTACCCCTGCGACCGTCTCTCTCAGCATGGCGTCCTCCCGCCGGGCATCTGGCGCGCCCGGCGGGCGGTATATCAGCGTGACAGCGTGGCCGGGTCCAGCGGCCACGCCAAGTTCCATCAGGCGTGCGCGAAGCGCGGCTTCTTGCCCAGCGCCTCCTCGACGGTGCCGGCACCGTCGAGATAGCCGTGGACCTTCGGGTTCGGCATGATCAGCGAGGCCACGAAGGCAATCGCCATCAGCACCGTGACGTACCAGAAGAACGTGCTCTCCGTGCCGGCATCCTTGAACCACAAGGCGACGAATTCGGCGGTGCCGCCGAACATGGCGTTGGCCAGCGCGTACGACAGGCCGACGCCCAGCGCGCGTACGTTGGTGGGGAACAGCTCGGCTTTCACGATGCCGCTGATGCCGGTGTAGAACGACACGACGGACAGCCCCAGGGTGATCAGCGCGAAGGCCAGGTAGGGATCCTTGTTGGTCCCCAAGGCCGTCATCAGCGGCACCACCATCAGCGTCCCGAGGCCGCTGTAGAGCAGCATGTTGGCCTTGCGGCCGATCTTGTCGGACAGCGCGCCGAACAGCGGCTGAATCACCATGTAGACGAACAGAACGCAGGTCATGATCTGCGAGGCCGACGTCTTGGGTAGGCCGGCGGTGTTGACCAGATATTTCTGCATGTACGTGGTGAACGTGTAGAAGCTCAGGCTGCCGCCGGCCGTGTACGCCAGGACGACGCAGAACGCCCGCCAATGCTTGAACAACTCGGCGAAGGTACCGGCATTCTCCTTGTCGCCCGCTTCCTTGGTCTCGGCCAGGGAGCGCCGGAGATACAGAGCCACGATCGCGAGCCCGGCGCCGATGAAGAACGGGATGCGCCAGCCCCAGGCGGTCAGCTCGGGCGCGGTCATCACGGTCTGAAGCATCACCAGGACCAGTGAGGCCAGCAGCTGGCCACCGATCAGCGTCACGTACTGGAAGGAGGCGAAGAAGCCGCGTTTCCCCTTGATCGCCACCTCGCTCATGTAGGTCGCCGAGGTGCCGTACTCGCCGCCCACCGACAGGCCCTGCAGCATGCGGGCGAGGAGCAGCAACACCGGCGCCAGGGTACCGACATGCTCGTAGGTCGGCAGGATGCCGATCAACAGCGAGCCGAAGCACATCATCAGGACGGAGACGACCATCGAGGTTCGCCGCCCGACCCGGTCGGCGATGCGCCCGAACAGCCAGCCTCCGACCGGTCGCATGAAGAAGCCCACCGCGAAGATGCCGGCCGTTTGCAGGAGCTGCGTGGTGGAATCACCCTTCGGAAAGAAGGCCGGCGCGAAATAGAGCGCGAAGAACGCGTAGCAGTAGAAATCGTACCATTCGACCAGATTGCCCGAGGACGAGCCGACGATCGCCCAGATGCGCCGCTTCCGGTCCGCAGCGTCGTGCGTGCCCGGTGCGATGCCGATCGTGTCGTTTCGCAATGCGGACATGGCATCTCCCTCGAACTCTTATAGGGGCGGCGATTGCCAGCCTCTTTTTCATGCGACGCGACGTTACAGGTGATGACCGTGATCGCAAGTCCGTGATGAGTCTTTCCTCGGGACGAGCCCGGCGCCTGTCACGCGCGTCGCCGCCGCGGTCGAACCCCGGAACGGTTTGCCATGGGGGGCCGTTGCGGCCCGGCGCGGGCGCCGAGGGCGCTCCCAAGGCGAGAGAGGCGTGGCCATGAAGCGGATTCTCAGAGACACCGTGGCGGTTGCCATCGTGATTGCGGGGGCGACGACCGCCTTCGCGCAGGGCGGACCCGGTGGGCCGGGCGGCGCCGGGCCCGGTGCAGGCGGCGGTGCGCCAGGAGCTGGAGCGGGTGGCGGCGCGGGTCCGGGCGGTGGTCCCGGCGGTGCAGGCGGCGGCATGCGGGGCGGGGCCGAGGGCGGGGCCATGCGCGGGCCCGGCGGCGAGGGTGGCCCGCGTGGTGCCGAGCCGGGTGGACCCGGGGGCCGCGGTGCCGAAGGGCCCGGCCGCGCCGGCGGTGCCAACGAGCGCGGTGGACCGGCTGAGCGGGGCACGCCGGGCACGAATCCCGGTCCAGGTGAGCGCGGTCCAGGTGAGCGCGGTCCAGGTGAGCGCGGTCCCGGTGAGCGCGGTCCCGGTGAGCGCGGTTCGCGGGAGCCCGGCCCGGGTGGCGAGCGGGGCAACCGTGATGCGGCTGGGCCCAACCAGGGTGGTCGCGGCCCAGCCGGCGAACGCGGCCCCGGGGGTGAGCGCGGCGGCCGTGCAGGCGCCCGTGATGGCGGTTCGGTCCGCGGCGCCGTGGGCCGTCTCGACACGCGGCAGCGCACCGAATTCCGGTCATCGATCACCCGCCTGGGCGTCTCGTCGCTCCGGGATGTCGCCTTCGGTCTGGCCGTCGGCACGGCGATCCCGCGTTCGGTGTCCCTGCACCGGCTGCCGCCGGCCATCGTCGAGCTGGTTCCGGAATACGAGGGCTACGACTTCGTCCTGGTGCGCGACGACATCGTGATCATCGATCCCGACACCTACGAGATCGTGGATGTGATCCCGGGCTGATCCGCTCTGCCATCGCGCAGCACGCCCGGCAGGGCGATTTTCTCGCGCGTTTGGCCAACTTTTGCGAAGAAAGCGAAAGAAAAATATCGTACAGACCCGATTGCGTGGATCCGGAGACACCCGGATCCACGCATGAAAGGCGCCGCTGAAAATATAAATCTCTATTCTATTGAATGATACGTCTGAATATATAATAAAATTAAGCGCCACGGACCGTGAATTTCAGATACGAAATAGGGCTGTTCACGCGTCGTCTCCGTTTGGAGCGTGGTATGTCGATTGAGAATTCTGGTTTCCACGCATCCGCGAGGGCCACGTGCCTGCGTCTCGGGATAGCGGGCCGCGCGACGCTCCTGACCCTGGCGATCGCGTTCACCGCCTTCCTCGCGTGCTCCGTTTACATTCACACGTCGCAGAGCGCGCTGCTGCGGACGGACATCAACACCAGCATGTCGAACCTGAGCGGTACCGCCGCGCGGAGCATCGGCAATTGGCTGCGCGGAAAGCTCGATCTCATTCAGTTGATGGCGCAGGAGATCAGCGGCACCGGGGTCGGGCCTGAGGCGGACCGCGTGCTTGACGCGCCGATCGTCCGCCAGGGTTTCTACGTCAGCTATCTCGGGCGGACCGATGGATTCTACACGCGGATGCCCAAGGCGCCGATCCCGCCGGGCTACGATCCGCGGGCGCGGCCGTGATTCAAGGAGGTGGTCGCGGCGAAGGGCGCGATCCTGACCGAACCCTACAAATCCGCCAGTCGGGACAGCATGGTTTTGACGGCGGCCGCGCCGCTCGAAGACGCCGAGCACACGCTTGTCGGCGCGGCCGCCGGCGATTTCGATGTCGGGGCCCTGGCTCGCATGATCGCCGACGTGGTGCCAGGCGGCAATGGCTACGCCTACCTGGTGTGCGGTGCCGGCAAGATTCTGATCCACCCCAGAGGGGATCTCGTCGGCAAACCCCTCTCGGACCTGATCGGCGGTTCGAAGCCGGACGTCGCCGCCGGCCGCGCGATCGAGACCACCGAGGCCGGGCGTGCGACTCTGACGGTGTTCGCCCGCGTGCCGGACCTGCCGCCCAACCTCGACTGGTACGTCGCGCTGTCCTTCGATCGCGCGGCGGTGGTCGCGCTGATCGATCACCTCACGCGGACCATGGCGGTCGCGACCGTCATCATGCTCCTGGCGCTGGCGGTCGCGGTCAGCCAGACCATGGCGCGCACGGTGGCGCGTCCCCTCAACCAGCTCGTCGGCGTGCTCCAGCGGATGAGCCAGGGCGAACTCGAGACCGAGATTGCGGAGGCCCGCCGACGGGACGAGATCGGCATGGTCGGCCGGGCCGTCGAGGGCATCAAGGCCCTCGTGGCCGACAAGGCGCGCGAGCAGGCCGAGGTGCGCCGCCTCGCCGACGCGGCGGCCACCGCCGAGCGCCGGCGCACGATGACCGAACTGGCCGATGGGTTCGAGCGGGTCGTCGGCACCATCGTGGGTTCGGTCTCGTCCGCCGCCACCGATCTGCACACGACCGCGGAGACGCTGACGGTCGCCGCCACGCAGGCGGCGGCGCAGTCCAGCGGCGTCGCAGCCGCCGCCGAGGAGGCGTCCGCCAACGTCGCGGCGGCGGCCGAGCAACTCGGGGCGAGCGTGCAGGAGGTGGCCGGGCAGGTCGCCGGCTCGTCGCGCCTCGCCCGAACGGCGGTCGATGAGGCTGACGAGACCGGGCGCCGGGTGCAGGACCTGTCCGAGGCCGTGTCTAAGATCGGCGACGCGGTCGGATTGATTTCCTCCATCGCGGGACAGACGAATCTCCTGGCGCTGAATGCGACGATCGAGGCGGCGCGCGCGGGTGAGGCAGGACGCGGCTTCGCGGTCGTGGCCGCCGAGGTGAAGGAACTGGCCGCCCAGACCGCCCGTGCGACCGAGGAGATCACCGGCCACATCGCGCGTGTCCGGGGTTCGACCAGCGAGGCCGCCCGGGCACTCGACGGGATCGTGACGCGCATCCGGGACATCAACGATGTGGCCACAGCGGTCGCCGCTGCAGTGGGGCAGCAGGACTCGGCCACGCAGGAGATCGCGCGCAACGTCAGTCAGGCCTCGACCGGGACCGACGAGGTCACGACGAACATCGCCGGCGTGGCCGGAGCTGCCGCCCAGACCGGTCAGGCCGCGCATAAGGTTCTGGATTCCGCGACGGAGCTGTCCCGACAATCCGACCATCTCGGTGTCGAGGTCGCCCGCTTCCTTGAATCGGTCAGAGCCGCCTGACGATGCGATTCCGAGGCGATCAGCGATGCGCCTCGGCCGCCATGCGGATCGCGAGTGCCGCCAGCACCGTGCCCATCAGCCAGCGCTGCACCGTGCTCCAGAGGGGGCGCTGGATGAAGAACACAGCGATCGTCCCAGCCGAGACGACGAAGATGGCGTTCATCCCGACACTGACGGCGAGCTGCGTGCCACAGAAGACCAACGCCTGTGCGAGCACGCTCCCGTTCGCCGGATCGATGAATTGCGGCAGGAGCGACAGGTACAGGACCGCGATCTTCGGATTGAGCAGGTTGGTCAGCAGCCCCATCACGAAGAGCTTGCGCGGGCTGTCCTTCGGCAGAGCATGGACCTTGAACGGCGATCGCCCGTTGGGCCGGACCGCCTGCCACGCGAGGTACAGAAGATAGAATGCGCCGGCGAGGCGGACGGCATTGTACGCGTAGGGAATCGCGATCAGCAGGGCCGTGAGTCCCAAGGCCGCACACACCATGTAGACGATGTGGCCCGCCAGGATGCCGCCGAGCGAGATCAGGCCGGCCGTCCGCCCCTGCGCGATCGATCGGGAGATCAGATAAGCCATGTTCGGTCCCGGCGTGAGGGCCATGCCCAGCGAGATCAATGCGAAGGCAAGGTAGTTGCCAAGATCCGGCACTTCGATCCATCCCAATGGCGGCCGGCAAGACGAACACCCGCGTCCTGCCCGGACGATTCGTCGTACACGGAAGCCGATAGCCTTCGACGGAAAGCTAAATGGATCCGCTCCGGAGTGTCAAAGCATTCAGCGGCGCTGTCCTGCCGGCGTTGCAAGCTTATACCGGCCGCCGAGCCGGCTAAAACACGCTGTGAGCTTGACCGACTCACCCGCGAAGGCCGCACGCGGCTGGTTGCGGCCGGGAGTGCAGTGGATGGTCATCTCTCTGGCATGGTCCAGAAAAGCGAATGGCGAGTGGAGATTCACGCTCCGCCTCGCCATTCCTCTCTGGACACGGCAACACCGGAAACGGTGAATGCCAGGGATCGGCGGCTAGCCCCCGCCGATCCCACTTCCGAAGATAACGCGCCGCTCCGGCCACAGCAACGGCGGCGTCACCGCCCCCCGTCCAGCAGTTTCGAGACGACGCGGGCGGTGTAGTCGACCATCGGCACGATGCGGGCGTAGTTCAGGCGCGTCGGGCCGATCACCCCGACAACGCCCACGATTTTCTGGGCTCCGTCGCGGAACGGCGCGGCGATCAGCGACGAGCCGGAGAGCGAGAACAGCTTGTTCTCCGAGCCGATGAAGATCCGTACGCCGTCGCCTCCTTCGGCCCGGGCGAGCAGGTCGATGACGTCCTTCTGGCTCTCCAGATCGTTGAACAGCAGGCGGATGCGCTCAAGATCCTCGACGGCCTTCAGATCGTCGAGCAGGTTGGCCTGACCGCGCACGATCAGCTGGCGCGCTTCGGACGGGCCGACCGGCGTCGCGAGGCCGGCATCCACAAGGCGCTCGGTCAGCGCATCGAGTTCCCGCTTCATCGCCTGGCGGCTGGCCTCGATCTCGGCCCGCAGGGAGCCCAGGGTCCGGCCCCGAAGCCGGGCGTTCAGGAAGTTCGTCGCCTCCTGCAGTGCGCCGGTGGGCAGGCCTGGCGGCAGGTCGACCAGGCGGTTTTCGACCGAGCCGTCGTCCGAGACCAGCACGACGAGCGCCCGGGCCGGGTCCAGGCGCACGAACTCGATATGCTTCAGATTTACGTTCGCCTTAGTGGTCAGGACCACGCCGGCGCCGCGCGAGACACCCGACAGCATGGTCGAGGCCGCGGCCAACGCCGAGTCGAAGGTGTGGCCCGACGCCGCGGCCCGCATCTGCGCCTCGATCCGGGCCTGCTCGTCCTGACTGACGTCGCCGAGTTCCAGCATGGCGTCGACGAAAAAGCGCAGGCCGAGCTCGGTCGGGAGCCGGCCCGCCGATGTATGCGGGGCGAAGATCAGGCCGGAATGCTCCAGATCCGCCATGACGTTGCGGATCGAGGCTGGCGACAGGGCCATCGGGAGGATCCGCGCGAGATTGCGTGATCCGACCGGTTCGCCGGTGGTGAGGTAGCTCTCGACGATCTGTCGGAAGATCTCCCGGGCGCGCTCGTTGAGCGCGGCAAGCGCCTGCATCGATGGGCCGTCGAGAAATCGTGGGTTCGGGTCTGTCACGCTCTGATCCTGTGGTCCGATCATGTCCGACCGTCCGGTCTGGATCAATCCGTACACGACGGCTTCGCTGCGCCGCTTGCCCGCGCCGAGATGGCGGCCTAAGAGCCCGGCCCTCGACTTTCCTTACAGAAGGGGTCCGCAATGCGGCCTTCCAAGCGTGCCGCCGACGAATTGCGGCCCGTGAGCCTGGAGCGCGCGGTTTCGCGCTACGCCGAGGGTTCGTGCCTCGTCAGCTTCGGCAATACCCGGGTGCTCTGCACGGCCTCGCTGGAGGAGCGCGGCCCCCCGTGGCTGCGCGGTTCGGGCAAGGGCTGGGTGACGGCCGAGTACGCCATGCTGCCGCGTGCGACCCACGAACGCACCCGCCGCGAAGTCGGTTCCGGTAAGCCCTCCGGGCGGACGCAGGAGATCCAGCGTCTGATCGGGCGTTCCCTGCGGGCGGTCACCAACCTGCCGGCGCTCGGCGAGCGGCAGGTGACCGTCGATTGCGACGTGATCCAGGCCGATGGCGGCACGCGCACGGCCGCCATCACGGGCGCCTGGGTGGCGCTGCACGATTGCTTCAGTTGGATGCGCACGCGCTCGATCATCTCGGTCGATCCGCTGCGCGACCACGTCGCGGCCGTCTCCTGTGGCCTCTACAAGGGCACGCCGGTGCTCGACCTCGACTACGCCGAGGATTCGGCCGCCGAGACCGACGCCAACTTCGTGCTCACCGGCCGGGGCGGCATCGTGGAGGTTCAGGGCACGGCCGAGATGGAGCCGTTCTCGCAGGATCAGCTGCTCGAATTGCTGCGCCTCGCGCGCGTCGGCACCGATCGGCTGGTCGCGCTTCAGAAGGAGGCGATCGCGTGAGCCGGCGCCTGACGGGCAAGGTGGTCATCGCCACCCACAATGCCGGCAAGCTCACCGAGATGCGTGACTTGCTCAAACCTTTTGGAATCGAAGCGGTGTCGGCTGGCGAACTCGGCCTGCCGGAGCCGGAGGAGACCGGCACGATGTTCGCCGAGAACGCAGCGATCAAGGCCAGGGCCGCCGCGGACGCTACGGGCTTGCCCGCCTTCGCCGACGATTCCGGCTTGTGTGTCGATGCCCTCGACGGGGCGCCGGGCATTTTCTCCGCGCGCTGGGCCGGCCCGACCAAGGACTTCGCCGGCGCCATGGCGCGGATCGCCTCGGAGATGGACAGGCGCGGCGCGCAGGGTCGCCGGGCGCATTTCGTCTCGGCGCTGGTGCTGGCATGGCCGGACGGCCATACTGAGCTGTTCGAGGGCCGGGTGTTCGGCGACCTCGTGGAGCCCCGCGGCTCGGCTGGGTTCGGCTACGACCCGATCTTCCGGCCGGACGGCCACGACCGGACCTTCGGCGAGATGACCGCCGAAGAGAAGCACGGGGTCGATTGGCAGCGCGGGCAGGGGCTCTCGCACCGCGCCCGGGCCTTCGTGGATCTCAGCCGGGCTTGCCTCGCGCCGAGCGCGTGATTGCCAAACAGGGCCGCGCCGCGCACATCCCCACCATCATGCAAGCGACCGGCCCGGACCACCCGACCCGCGATGCGGGATTCGGCATTTACCTGCACTGGCCCTTCTGCGCCGCGAAGTGCCCCTATTGCGACTTCAACAGCCACGTCCGCCATGCCGGGGTGGATGAGCCGCGCTTCCTCGACGCGTTCCGGGCCGAAATCGACCACGCCGCCGAGCGGACGCCCGGCCGGACCGTCACCAGCATCTTCCTGGGCGGCGGCACCCCGTCGCTGATGCAGCCCGCCACGGTCGCCGGCCTGCTCGACGCCGTCGCCTCGCGCTGGCCCGTGGCGCCGGACGTCGAGATCACGTTGGAGGCCAATCCGTCGAGCGTCGAGGCGGCCCGTTTCCATGGCTATCGCGCCGCCGGGGTCAACCGCGTCTCGCTCGGCGTGCAGGCGCTGAACGATGCAGCGTTGCGCACCCTCGGGCGGCTCCACGATGTGGCGCAGGCGCTCGACGCGATCCGCGTCGCGCAGGCCACCTTCGCGCGCACCTCGTTCGACCTGATCTATGCCCGACCGGGCCAGACGCCGACGATGTGGCGGGACGAGCTGGCCGAGGCCCTGGAACGGGCCGGCGAGCATCTCTCCCTCTACCAGCTGACCATTGAGCCGGGCACGCCTTTCTACGGCCTCGCCAGCACGGGCAAGCTGGTGGTGCCGGACGACGATACGGGGCGCGCCCTCTACGACGTGACGCAGGATCTTTGCGCGGGCGCCGGTCTCCCGGCCTACGAGATCTCGAACCACGCCCGGCTCGGTGCGGAATCCCGCCACAACCTGCTCTACTGGCGTTACGGCGAATATGCCGGGATCGGCCCCGGGGCGCATGGACGCCTCGTGACCGGGGCGGGCCGGATCGGCACCGTGACCGAGCGTGCGCCTGAGGCGTGGCTCGCCCGGGTCGAGCGCGACGGTCAGGGAATCGTCGAGACCGAAACCCTCGCTCCCGCCGATCAGGCCGACGAGTTCCTGGTGATGGGTCTGCGCCTGCGCGAGGGAATCGATCCGGAGCGCTACGCCGCCCTCAAGGGCCGCCCCCTGAACGGCAACCGGATCGGCATGCTGATCGGTGACGGCCTGCTGGAGCGGCGCTCTGGAGGTCGCATCGCCGCAACCGCACGTGGCGCGCCGGTTCTCAACGCGATTGTCGCCGAACTCGCCGGCTGATCAGAGTCCGGTCTTGGCCAGCACCCGCGGGGCGGGGCTCACCGGCGCCGCAGCGTTGTTGCGGATCTCGTAGACCGCCAGCGCCCGCTCGCTCTGCCCGTCCGGACGGAAACGGAACGTTCCGTCCACCCCGGCGAAACCCGCACCATTGGTCAATGTCGGCTCGGCGAAGCGCTGCGAGCCGTACTGGCGCGCCAGCGCCGCCGCGAGCGTCACGGCGTCGTAGGCAAGGGACGTCACGCGCGGCGGCGCGGCGCCGAACCGCGCCTGATAGCGCCCGCCGAATGCCGAGAACCCGCCGCGATCCGGCGCGGCGAAGTGGCCGCCCTGGAGGGCCGGAAGGGCGAAGAGCGCCGGCTCGTTCCACAAGGCCGTTCCGACCGGCCGGACTCGCGCCGGAAGGAAGCCGGCCTTGCTCAACGCCGCCGCGACGGCCGGCATCGCCTCGGCCGTTTCCGGAATGAACAGCGCGTCGGCCGTTGCGCCGGGGCCTATGATGACACGGGTCAGAAGCGCCACTGCAGGGCCCGGATTGCCCGCCGGATAGCGCTCCACGGCCGCGACCCGCGCGCCGCGGCGCGCCACGGTCTCGCGGAAGGCCGCTTCGACGGCATTGCCGTAAGCCGTCTCGGGGATCAGCGCCGCGAAGGAGCGCTTGCCGCCGGCCACGGATTCCTCGACCACCCGGTCGACCTCCGGCTGGGGCAGGAAACTCAGGAGATAGACGTTCGGCGCTGCCACGGTGACGTCGGTGGAGAAGCCAATGACCGGCTTGCCGGCTGCCTTCGCCACGGCGGCGGCGGACTGGACGCTGCCGGCGAAGAGCGGTCCGAGCATGATTTCGGCGCCTTGCCGGAGGGCGTCCTGGGTCGCCTCACGCGCGCCCTCGGGTGTACCGCGGTCGTCCTCCACCAAGAGCGTCAGGTCCGGCTGCTGTGCCTCTTCGAAAGCGAGCTGCGCGGCGTTGCGCATCGCGTTTCCGACGGTCGATCCTTGACCGGTCAGGGGCAGGATCAGGCCGACCTTGATCGAGCCCGCGCCGATCCGCGGCCCTGCCGACGCCATTGGGGTGACAGGCCCCGGACCTGCAGGCACCGGGGCCGCCTGCGACGCGTCCGATTGTGGAATCTCGACAGGTGGCGTGAGGGCGGCCTGAGGCGCAGATTTGCGACGGGCGACATCGCCGCCAAGGCACCCACCGAGGGGCAGGAGCGCCGCGCAGAGGACGGCGCTGAGGGCAAGGACGCGCACGCGATGATCCGGCGCGCCGATCAGGCGCGCCATGGCGCAATCTCCTTCGGGCAGGCCGGGGCAGCGTGATCGCGGGATCCGGAAATGTAAACGCAGCGCGCATGACTGCCCCCCGCCAAGACGGCCGACGCGCGACGAGAGCCGGTCAGTGTGGCAAGATCGCCAACGATGACCCGCAGATTCGACGCTCCCACGACAGCCCCGCCCCGGAAACCGGGACAGGATCGGCCACGGGCCACCACCTTCACGGCCTTCGGGCTGGCGAGTGAAACCGAACCGCTGTCGCCCGGCCTGCACATCGTGGCAACGCCGATCGGCAACCTGCGCGACATCACCATTCGCGCGCTTGCCACCCTCGCGGCAGCCGATGCCGTGCTGGCCGAGGATACGCGGGTCACGCGGACGTTGCTCGCCCATTACGGCATCACGACACCGCTGCTCGCCTATCACGAGCATTCCAACGACGCGGTGCGCGAGCGGATGGTCGGCCGGCTACGGGCCGGCGAGGCGCTGGCCCTCGTCTCGGATGCGGGCACACCGCTGGTCTCCGACCCGGGCTACAAGCTGGTCCAGGCCGTGATCGAGGCTGGCATTCCGATCACGCCGGTTCCCGGTCCCTCTGCGGTGATGACCGCCCTGGTGGCGGCTGGGCTGCCCACGGACCGGTTCTTCTTCGAAGGCTTCCTGCCCCAGAAGGCCGGTGCCCGCCGCAACCGCCTGGAGGCACTGATCCAGGTGCCGGGCACGCTGGTCCTGTTCGAATCGCCCCATCGGCTGCCGGAGATGCTCGCCGACGCGGCCGCCGTTCTCGGGCCCGACCGCCCGGCCGCGGTGACCCGGGAGTTGACGAAGCTCTACGAGACGATCCGCCGCGACACGTTGGGCGGCCTCAGCGAGCGCTTTGCCGAGGACGGGCCGCCGAAGGGCGAGATCGTCGTCATCATCGGCGCCGCCACGGCCGTGGAGCGGAATGCTGAGGGTGACGAAGCCCTCGATGCCCTGCTCCGTACGGCGCTGGAGCGGCATTCGATCAAGGATGCCGCCAGCCTCGTGGCCGACGAGACCGGGCAGCCGCGGCGCCTCGTCTACACCCGGGCCCTCGCTCTGGCGCGGAGCGACGCGTGACCGGGGCACGGCCCGAACAGGATGTCCGGCGCCGCGCCGCCTACCTGCGAGGCCATCGCGCCGAATGGCTGGCGCTGGCGGCCTTGATGCTCAAGGGCTACTGGCCGATCGGCCGACGCGTGAGTTTCGCGGGTGGCGAGATCGACCTCATCGTCCAGCGCGGGAAAACCATCGCGTTCGTGGAAGTGAAGGCGCGGCCCCGGCGGGACGACGCCCGCGAGGCGATCGACGCAGCCAAACGGCGCCGCTTCTCCCGGGCCGTCCGCGCCTGGATCGGACACAACGCGTGGTCCGCGGGCATGACGTTCCGGGCGGACGCCGTGTTCGTCGGCGCCCGGGACTGGCCGGCCCATGTCGCCGACGCGTTCACGATCGAGGGCATGTGACGCGGCCGCTCTTGCGGCCGTTTTCGTCTTAGGCGCGCGCGGCCCGAATGGCGCCAATCAGCGTGCGCTTCAGTTCGGCCTGGCTGAACGGCTTCTGCACGACCGGCCGGTCGCGGAACGGTTCGCGGATACCGGCGCCGCCGTAGCCGGTCGAGAACACCAGGGGCAGATCTCGCTTGGCGATGGCTTCCGCGACCGGGTAGATCGGTTCACCCGCCACGTTCACGTCGAGGATCGCGACCTCGAACGTTTCCTGAGCGGCCATCTCGAGCGCCGAGGACAACCGGGCAGCCGGTCCGACAACGGCGCAGCCGAAATCGAGCAGCATGTCCTCCAGCAGCATCGAGATCGCGGCCTCGTCCTCGACGACGAGTACGCGGACGCCGTTGAGAACATCATCGTTGGAGTCAGCAGTCACGCCGGGCCGTCTTCCCTTCGAGCGCCCCCGAACCGGGGACCGTGCCGTCCGTCAAGATACACCCGGGAACCGTGTGTTCGGCGTCCGAAGAGCGCAACGCTGCTACGAAGACCGGTTCACGAGGTGGTCCTTGGCGTCGCCCGTAACGCGCAACGTGTCAAGCGTTCGCGCGCTGTTCCCCGGCCTTCCGCGCGCAGAATGTTAACCGCCGATACATTTTCGTTGCCGGCTGCGGGCGGCGGCCGTTCCGGCGTCTCAATCGTCCTTGAAGCTGACCTTCGCACCGCGCGCCACGTGTGCTGCCAGATCGCGGGCATTCCAGTTGGTCAGTCGGATGCAGCCGTGTGATTCGGTCTTTCCGACCTTCTCGGGTTCCGGCGTGCCGTGAATGCCGTAGCTCGGGATCGCCAGATCGATCCAGACGAGGCCGACCGGATTGTTCGGACCCGACTGGATAGTGAACTTGTGCTGCGCTTTGACACCCTTGAACGCGTATTTCGGATTGTAGGTGTAGTCGGGGTCGAACGCCACGCCCTTCACCTTCGTGTCGCCGCTCGGCGCCGGCTTCTCGGAACTGCCGATGGAGGCCGGGTAGTAGGCGAGCAGTTTGTCGTCGGCTCCGTAGGCGCGCACATCGCGGCTCGTCTTGTCGACCTCGATCCGTTCGACCTTCGGTTCCTGCGGCAGCTCCTTCGCCTTCGGCTTGTCGGTCCCCATCGGATCGACGGCCGCGACCGTGATGGCGGTGCCAGCCTTGTCGAGCGGCTTGTCGGGGTTGAGGGCCGTCACGAGGGCGCGGCTCATGTGGAAGCGCTCGGCGAGCATCTCCCGCGGATTCGTGTAGCTCATCGCCTTCAGATCGGCCTGCTGCTCCATCTTGGGCGGGATCTTGTCGAGGTAGGGTCCCGAGGCATCGGCTTCCGTGATCGCATAATCCGTCACTACTGGCTTATCACTCGTGGCCTGCAGCTTTCCCCACACCTCCGGCGTCAGTGCCTGCGTCGCCGGAAGGCCTTGGGCAACGGCGAAGGCCGAAAGGGCGCGCCGGTAATTGTCGCCCGTGAGGCCATCGATGGCGCCGGGAAAGAAGTGGGCCCGATCAAGCAGGACTTGCGCCTTGACGATCAGCGGGTCGGGTTTCTCGTCGTCCTTCTTGGTCTGGCGCTTGGCGGGCGCCTTCTCGTCGGCTTGCGGCGGCAGGGCTGCGGTATTGATGGCGTCGGCGGTCAGGGCGGGTGCTGGAGCCGCTTGATCGGCGGTCTTCGGCTTTGGGCGAGCCTCCGCGACCTGCGCGGCGAGACTGGTCGCAAGGAGCGCCGCAAGGACCGGCCGCCAGGATTTCGGGCTCATCGCGATCGCCGTCTCCAGAAGCGTGGACGCTTCGCACGCAGAAATGCTGCGTATGCCCGAACGTTCCACACCCTATTCGCAGAGGCGATGACCGGCCGTCCGCTCGCGTTCGTCGAGGTGGAAGTGGTTGGCATGGGCTGCGTTCGAGCCTGGCCCCAGAACCGTTCGGAAGAAACCGCAGGCCTTTCCACGGACAGCGCTCAAGAACTGCGCCTCGTCGGAGCCATCCGGCATCGCCTTGACGGGGATGCTGGCGCGGCCCGCGAAGGTGAAGGCCATGATGTCGGCGGCGTTGGCGAAGGCGTGCTCGCTCAGCTTGGCATCGACATCGTGGTTCTGGCCGCGGCAGACGTACGAGCCGCCGAGTTCCAGGCCGGTCAGCCCGTGCTTCAGCGACCGTTCGGCCTCGACCTGGACCTCCGTCACCCAGCGTGCCAGCGCTTCGGCCGTCCGGCATGTGAGCGTCGCCCCCTGCGGCAGTGCCACACCATCGGCGAGCCGCACGACCTTCAGTGGCAGCGGCGCCGTACACTGTCCCTCGATGATCGGTGGCAGCGACTCGAATTCGACGCCGAGCCGCTTGAGACGGGTGCGACACGCTGTGTCGTCCGGGGGCGTGACCTTGAGCGCCAGGGCTGCCTCGCCGGAAAGTTCCGGTGGTCGCCCGGGCGGGGTCGGCGGCGGAATGGGGATTTCGGGCTTGCCGGTCTCTGAAGGCTTTGCCTGAGCGGGCGCATCGGCGGTCTCCTTCGGTGGCGAAGCCGGTGGCGTCAGCTCGGCCGGACGGGCCGGCGGCGTTGGCGGCGGCGCCTCCGGAGCGGGCGGCGTCTTCAGGATCTCGGGCCGCTCAGGCGGCAGGGGCGGAGGCACCGGGACGGTAGCCGCCGGTGATTCCGCGGCCGGGCTTGCGACGGCCGACACGGCCAGGACGAGGGCGCCGAATGCCAGGGTCGTGGGCAGTCGGCGGATCGGCGGATGTCGTCCCGGCATGGAGCCTCGAAGCGTGGGCGTTGGTTCTCACCAAACGAGCGAGCGGCCATTCGGATCAACCACGCGGTTGACGGATCGCCCGAACAGGATTCTGTCTGGCGGATCGTAAGCGCGACCTACGACGTCGAACCGCCCCGACGATGGCCCGCGCCACCTGGATCGACACTGAGGATTGAATGCCGGACGCCGTTGAAGCCGGGCTCTCGAGCCTGCCGCAGGACAATCCCTTCCGCGAGGCACGCTGGACCACGCCCTACGGAATCCCGCCCTTCGAGCGGATCCGGCCGGAGCACTATCGCCCGGCCTTCGAGGCGGCGCTTGCCGCCCATGCCGACGAGATCGCGGCGATCGCTGGAGAGACGGCCCCGGCGACGTTCGCCAACACCGTGGAAGCCATGGAGCGTGCAGGGCAGGCCCTCGATCGGGTTGCGGGTGTCTTCTACAACCTAACCGGCAGCCACACGAACCCTGAGCTGCAGGCGATCGAGCGCGAGATCGGGCCGAAGCTCGCCCGCCACGGCAGCGCGATCTACCTGAACCCGCAGCTCTGGGCGCGAATCTCGGCCGTCGATCCCGACGCCGAGGGGCTGGGTTCCGAGGCGCGGCGCGTCCTCGACCGTTACCGCATCCGCTTCCGCCGCTCCGGCGCGACCCTCGCGCCCGACGCCAAGGCCCGTATCGCCGAGATCGCGGCCCGGATGTCGGAGCTCGGCACGAAGTTCAGCCAGAACCTGCTGGCCGACGAGAGCAGCTTCACGCTTCCGCTGCAGATTGAGGACGATCTCGCCGGGCTGCCGCCGTTCCTGCGCGCCGCGGCCCGGAGCGCCGCCGAGGAACGCGGGCTGGACGGCCACGTCATCACCCTGTCCCGTTCGCTGATCGATCCGTTCCTCGTGTTCTCGACCCGGCGCGACTTGCGCGAGCGGGCTCATGCAGCCTGGACGCGGCGCGGGGAGAACGGCGGTGAGACCGACAACCGCGCGATCGCCGCGGAGATCATCCAGGTGCGCGCCGAGCGGGCGCGGCTCCTGGGCTTCGACAGCTTCGCGCATTTCGCCCTCGACGACACGATGGCGGCGAGCCCCGACGCGGCCACGGGCCTCCTGCGCGACGTCTGGACCCCGGCCCGGGCGCGGGCGAGCGACGAGCGCGACCGGCTTCAGGCGGCGATTCAGGACGAGGGTCATAACTTCACCCTGCAGGCGCATGATTGGCGCCACTACGCCGAGAAAGTACGGCGCGCCGAGCACGATCTCGATGAAAGCGAGATCAAGGCCTACCTGCCCCTGGAGCGGATGATCCAGGCGGCCTTCGACACGGCCGCCCGACTGTTCGGCCTGACCTTCGAAGAGCTGTCGGATGTGCCGCGCTATCACCCGGATGTCCGGGTCTGGCGGGTCGGCAACCCGGACGGGTCCGAGGTCGGGCTGTTCCTGGGCGATTACTTCGCGCGGGCGACCAAGCGCTCCGGCGCCTGGATGAGCGCCTTCCGCTCGCAGGAGCGGCTGAACGGGCCGATCACGCCGATCATCGTCAACGTGATGAACTTCGCCAAGGCGCCGGAGGGCGAGAGCACGCTCCTGTCCTTTGACGATGCCCGCACCCTGTTCCACGAGTTCGGCCATGCCCTGCACGGCCTTTTGTCGGACGTCACCTACCCGTTGCTTTCCGGCACCGCCGTGGCCCGCGACTTCGTGGAACTGCCTTCGCAGCTCTACGAGCATTGGCTGGAGCAGCCGGAGGTCCTGCGGACCCATGCGCGCCACCACCAGACCGGGGCGCCGATGCCGGATGCGCTGCTCCAGAAGCTCCTGGCCGCCCGCACCTTCAACCAGGGTTTCGCCACCGTGGAGTACACCGCCTCGGCGATCGTCGACATGACGCTCCACCTCTCGGCCGAGGGCGAGTCCGGGCTGGACGTGCCCGCCTTCGAGACCGAAGCGTTGAGACGGATCGGCATGCCGTCCGAGATCGGCATGCGGCATCGGACGCCGCACTTCGCCCACATCTTCTCGGGCGACGGCTATGCGGCGGGCTACTACAGCTATCTCTGGTCGGAGGTGCTGGATGCCGACGCGTTCGACGCCTTCCGCGAGGCTGGCGACATCTTCGATCCGGAGACCGCCAAGCGCCTGCGCACCTTCGTGTACGGCGCCGGCAACCTGCGCGACCCGCGCGAGGCCTACACGGCGTTTCGCGGCCGGATGCCGAGTATCGAGCCCCTGCTGAAGAAGCGCGGGCTCGCGGCATGATCGAGAGCGCTCTCCGCCGGAGTGGTTCCCGGTTCGGCACGACAGCGCGCAGCAAAACCAAGACCTCAGAGCCGCTCTCGATCGCGCTGCGCACGGTCCACGACAGTGACGCCACCATCGCCGAATGAGGCGCGGGTCCCCTTTCCCGTGCGGAAGAGGTCGTGTTTCGCAGAAAGCCGGGTGAGGGATGAGACCTGTCCGGAAGAGGCGTACCCTGTCGGCGCATTGAAGGTGCGCTCGATCCTGAACCTTCTCGACCCTCACCCCAACCCTCTCCCGCACGGGAGAGGGGGCAGGTCGCGCTTGCCGACCCAGGCGGCAGACGCGTGTCGTGTCCCGTGCGCGCGGCGAACGGGAGTGGCTCTTCACGGTCGGTAAGGGTTTCGTAAACAAACGTCCTTAACGAAGGCTTGCAGTGACGTCCTGCACCGGAGTTGGGGGCGATGACCAAGACCGAGACCAAGCCGGCCGTGTCGCCGGACGACCTGCTCAGGGCCGTTGTGACCGGCCATGCCGAATCGGTCCCGGAGGCCGCCACGTCTCCGGAAGCCCCCGCGGGGACGCTGGCGATGCTGCGTTCTCTGACGCGGATCGACCGGCGGGCCCTCGCGATCCCGGGCGTCTGCATCGCGCTCGGCGCCCTGCTGGGCGGTGGCGTCATCGCGATGACCCGCTCGTCCGGCCTGTCGAGCGACGCTGTCGCGGCGCTCAGCACGACGCTGGACGCCGGCCGGACCGAGACAGCCCGTCTCAGCAGCGATATCGCGCGACTCCATCGTATTCTGGCCGACCTGCGCGCCTCGACCGACACCGCCCGCAAGGAGGCCACGAGCCGCAGCAGCGCGCTCGGCGAGCGCTTCGCGCAGCTCGACAAGAACCTGACCGCCAAGAACGCGGCGCTCGGCGAGCGGCTCGAACAGGTCGAGCGCGAGCAGAACGCTCGGATCGCAAGCCTCGCTGCACAGATCGACCGGCGTTCCGCTGCGGTCACGAAGGCCGAGCCGACGCAGACCGGGAGCCTCGCCGAGACGCGGAGCGTCGAGCCGAAGACCGTCGAGCCCAAGGTTGTGGAAGCCAAGGTTGCGGACGCAAAGGTCACGGACGCAAAGGCCGTCGAGACGAAGCTCGCCGATGCCAAGCTGGCCGACGTGAAGCCGAAGTCCACGGGCGGGGAGAAGGCCCCGGTGATCGACGTTTGGGCCGTTCGCGAGGTCTATGACGGGATGGCGATTCTGGAGAATCGCCGCCACCGGCTCCTGGAAATCGGACCGGGGGAGATCCTGCCTGGCTTTGGCCGGGTCGAGGGCGTCGAGCGCCGTGGGCGGGACTGGGTGGTCGTGACCCGCCAGGGGATCATCACCCCACAAGCTTGGTAGCTGTCCGAGACTTCAGCGGGACGGGTAGGGCGTCGCGACCAACCCGTCCGCCGGGACCGGAAAACGCGGTTCCAGCGTCAGCGGATCGGCCATGGCGGCCGAACGCTCGGCGCGACGGCGGCCGTGACGCAGCGCGCGGGAATGCGCCGCCCGTGTCGGGTGCAGGATCGCGGCGAGGAGAGCCTGGCCCTCGAATGAACTGTCCAGATTCTTCGCTTCGAAGACGGGCATGGCCGGCCTGCTGGATTGCGGTCGCGAACGTCGCAGAAGGCGTCGATTCCGACCGCTCCCCAATAACGGGGATCGTGGTGACAGGTTCCGTCAAGCTTTCGCCCGGAAACTGTTTTTTCACGATCGTCCAGGCCAAGCCCGAATGCTGTGCGGCTGCGCACCCGCAGCGATAGATCAGACGAACTGATTGAGACCTGGGATTGAGCCGAGGATCGGCCCCATCGCGTCTTCGCCGACCTTCTCGCGGCCGAACGCGAACAGCTCCTGTCCGAGAGGCTGCATCTGGCCCATCGGCACGCCGGCCGACATCAACTTCTGGCCGAGCGCCATGACGCCGCCGCCGCCCATCATGCCGCCGAGCATGCCCATCAGACCGCCGCCGCTGGTCTCGCCGGCGTTGGATTCGGCGACCAGCGATTCCGACCCCGGCAGCGCCGTCAGGAGCTGATTCACCTCGGTCTCGGGCCCTTCCTTCTGCAGGAAGGCAAGGATGTGGCCGATCGCGGTCTGAGCCGTCGCGGCGTCGAGCCCGGTACGAGCGGTCACGCGGGCGAGCAGTTCTTCCATGGTGATGATCTCTTCGGAACGTTTCCAGACGTCCTTCGACTCTGGGGCGCGGGAAATCAAGCGCACGGGCGGGGTTGCGCCGGAAAGTCCCCCCGGGGGCGTGCTCTGGGTGCGTTGCCCGGGGTGACTTCCGAGGCTCGGGTCCCACTTTCCCGACCAAGGTCAAACCCGGAGCCGGATCATGCGCATCAGCAACGTCGCGGACGTCGTCGCCGAGACCCTTCAGGAAGCGGGTGTCGCGCGTGTCTACGGGGTGGTCGGCGACAGCCTGAACGGCATCACGGAGGCGCTGCGCGCGCGTGGGCGGATCGACTGGATCCACACCCGTCACGAGGAGGCCGCCGCCTTCGCGGCGGCCGGCGAGGCGCAGGTGACCGGACAACTCGCCGTCTGCGCCGGCTCCTGCGGGCCGGGCAACCTGCACCTGATCAACGGGCTCTACGATGCGCATCGCAGCCGGACGCCGGTGCTGGCGATCGCCGCCCACATCCCGTCGCCCGAGATCGGCTCGGGCTATTTCCAGGAGACCAAGCCCACCGAGCTGTTCCGCGACTGCAGCCACTATTGCGAGATGGTCTCCGACCCGGCCCAGATGCCCTTCGTGCTGGAGAACGCGATCCGCGCTGCGGTCGGGGAGGGCGGCGTCGCGGTCATCGTGATCCCGGGCGATGTCGCGCTCCGCGAGGCGCCGAAGCGCGCACTGGCGCCGCGGGCCGGGCTGATCCCCGCCAAGCCGGTCGTGCGGCCGGCGGATCCGGAACTCGACGCGCTGGCCGCCCTGCTCAATGCCGGCAAGCGCGTCACGCTGCTGTGCGGGCGCGGCTGCGCGGGCGCCCATGCCGAGCTGCTTCAGCTCGCCGAGGCGCTGAAAAGCCCGATCGTCCACGCGCTCGGCGGAAAGGAGTTCGTGGAGTTCGACAACCCCTACGATGTCGGCATGACCGGACTGATCGGGTACGCCTCGGGCTACGCCGCCATGATGGCGTGCGACACGCTGCTGATGCTCGGCACGGGCTTCCCCTACAAGCAGTTCTACCCACAGGAGGCGAAGGTTGCGCAGATCGACCTGCGCCCCACCGAGCTAGGCCGTCGCTGTCGCATCGCGCTGGGTCTTGTCGGTGATGTCGGCGCGACGCTCCGGGCGCTGCTGCCGCGGCTGAAGTCCAAGGCCGACCGGTCCTTCCTGGATGCCAGCCTGAAGCACTACGCCAAGGCGCGCACCGGGCTCGATGAGCTGGCCACCGGCAAGCCGGGCGGGCCGCTGCACCCGCAATACCTCGCCCGCACGATCAGCGAGGCGGCATCCGATGACGCGATCTTCACCGCAGACGTCGGCACGCCGACCATCTGGGCGGCGCGCTATCTCGCCATGAACGGGAAGCGGCGGCTCCTCGGCTCCTGGGTCCACGGTTCGATGGCCAACGCCCTGTCGCAGGGCATCGGCGCGCAGGCGTGCCAGCCAGACCGGCAGGTGATCGCGTTGTGCGGCGACGGCGGCTTCGCCATGCTGATGGGCGACTTCCTGACGTTGCGGCAGCACCGGCTGCCGCTGAAGGTCGTGGTGTTTAACAACGGCACGCTGGGCTTCGTCGAGCTGGAGATGAAGGCCGCCGGCTACCTCGAGACCGGCGTCGCCCTCGACAATCCGGATTTCGCCGCGATGTCGCGGGCCGCCGGCATCTTCGCCCTGCGGGTCGAGGATCCTGCCGAGCTGCCCGGCGCCATGCGCGAGTTCCTGGCCTTCGACGGCCCCTCGCTCCTCGACGTGCGCACGGCCCGCAACGAGCTTTCGATGCCGCCCAAGATCGACGGGCAACAGGTGAAAGGATTCAGCCTTTATGTCCTGCGGGCCGTGATGGATGGACGCGGTGACGCGGTTCTCGACCTCGCCAAGACCAACCTCATCCGATAGACCCTGAGGATCAGTCTCGAACCGTTCCAGGTCAACGGAGCGGCGATCCAGGGGGGTGCCGGACCATGCGGGTCGGCCTGTTCGTGCCGTGCTACGTCGATGCCTTCGAGCCGGAGGTCGGGATCGCCACCCTGGAGCTGCTGGAGCGGCTCGGCTGCACGGTGGAGTATCCGTTCGATCAGACCTGCTGCGGCCAGCCGATGACCAACACCGGCTGCCACGCGGAAGCCGCTGCCACCGAGGCCCTGTTCGTCAAGAATTTCTCGGGCTTCGACTACGTGGTCGCCCCGTCGGGCTCCTGCGTTCATCAGGTGCGCGAGCACCTGACTGCGATCCCGCAGACCGATGAGGTCCGCCACGTTCGCGCCAGCACCTACGAGCTGGTCGAGTTCATGCATGACGTGCTGAAGGTCGAGGCGCTGCCCTGGGCCAGCTTCCCCCACCGCGTCGCCTACCACACCAACTGCAACGCCCTGCGCGGCATCCACCACGCCCGGCCGAGCGAGCTGGTGAAGCCCTATTATTCGAAGCCCCTCGACCTGCTGCGCCTCGTGAACGGCGTCGAGCTGGTGGACCTCGCCCGGCCGGACGAGTGCTGCGGCTTCGGCGGGACCTTTTCGGTGTTCGAACCGGCGGTCTCGGCCAAGATGGGCTACGACAAGGTCGCCGATCAGAATCGGGCCGGGGCCGAATACGTCGTCTCGGCCGATTCCTCCTGCTTGATGCACCAGAAGGGCTGCGCCGAGCGCCTGGGGTTGCCTCTCAAATACATCCACATCGCGCAGGTGATGAACGGAGCCGCCGCATGAGCGTCGAGGATCTCAATCCCCGCGAGCGCGAGGGCGTCATCCACCCGGAAGTCCGGGCCCGTGACGACGAGGGCGAGCGCGCGCAGGACGGCACCCGGCTTCAGCACGCCGAGGCTGCTTCGAAGCCGATCCGCGCCCCGCAGGTGCGCGAGAAGCAGCCCCGGGGCGCCAAGATCCGCGGCAACCGGCCGATCGATCAGGCCGAGGCGGCCGAACGCTTCCTCGCGGCGCCGCTGCATCAGGCCGCCCATGACGAGCGCCTGTGGGATCTGCGCAAGAAGCGCGATACCGCCGCGCATGGCATCCCCGAGTGGGAGGAGCTGCGCGAGCTCGCCTCGCAGATCAAGACGCACACGCTGAGCCACCTCGACCAGTATCTCGAGCAGTTCGAGGCGGCCGCGAAGGCCAACGGCGTCCACGTCCACTGGGCCAAGGACGGGGCCGACCACAACCGGATCGTCCTGGAGATCCTGAAGAGCCACGGCGCCAAAACGCTGGTGAAGTCGAAGTCGATGCTCACCGAGGAGTGCGGCTTCCGCCACCATATGGACGCCAACGGCATCGAGGTGATCGAGACCGATCTCGGCGAGCGGATCCAGCAGCTCGACAACGAGGAGCCGAGCCACGTCGTCGCCCCGGCGGTCCACAAGACCCGGATGGACGTGGCCGAGGTTTTCGCCAAGACCCTCGGCACCGATCCGGACAACGACGACGCCCATTACCTCGCCGAGAGCCAGCGCGAGACCACCCGACCCTACATCCTGCAGGCCGATGCCGGCATGACCGGCTGCAACTTCGCCATCGCGGAGACCGGCTCGGTCGTCACCTGCACCAACGAGGGCAATGCCGACCTGTCGGGCAACGTGCCGCCACTGCAGATCCACTCGATCGGCATCGAGAAGATCATCCCGAAGGTCGAGCATCTCGGCGTGTTCATCCGCCTGCTGTCGCGCTCGGCTCTGGGTTCGCCGATCACCCAGTACACCTCGCATTTCCGCGGGCCCCGCAAGGGCACCGAGATGCACATGGTGCTGGTCGATAATGGCCGGTCCGAGCGCCTCGGCCTGGAGGAGTTCTGGACCTCCCTGAAATGCATCCGCTGCGGCGCATGCATGAACACCTGCCCGGTCTACCGGCGCTCGGGCGGACTGTCCTACGGGGCGACCTATTCAGGGCCGATCGGGCTGATCATCGATCCGACCTTCAACAAAAGGAAATACTCGACGCTGCCGTTTTCTTCAACGATGAACGGCTCCTGCACCAACGTCTGCCCGGTGAAGATCAACATCCACGAGCAGATCTTTGCTTGGCGCAAGGTTCTGGTCGAGGAGCACCAGATCCCGGCGCTCAAGCAGGGCATGATGAAGGCCGCGGGTGCGGTCCTGTCGCGTCCGGCCGCCTACCGGGCCGCGATCGGCGCAGCGGATTCGGCGCTCAAGGTGCTGCCGCGCTTCGCCGTCTACAACCCGCTCAACACCTGGGGGAAGAAGCGCGAGATGCCCGAGGCGCCGCGCCAGACCTTCCACACCTGGTACAAGCAGAACCGTATGAAGGACGCGGGTCGATGAGCGCACGCGACGCGATCCTGGCCGAGATCCGCCGGAACCGGCCGTCCGGCGATTTCCCGATGCCCGTGCTGCCGCTGTTCGCAGCCCTGGTTGGCGACGATCTCGTGGCCGAGTTCGGGGAACGGCTGAAGCGCATGGGCGGCCGGGTGGCCGAGCCCAGGGCCGGTGACGTCTTCGCGGAGGTCCGTGAACGGCTCGACGGTGCGAAGGTCATCGCCTCGGCAGTCCCGGAGCTGACCGGCAATCGCGACCTGCGGAGCGTACGCTACCCGCAGGAGGTGGAGGATGTCGACGTGGCGGTGGTCCGCGCGGTGTTCGGCATCGCCGAGACGGGCTCGGTCCTGTTCACGGAAGACCAGCTGATCGTCAACGCCGTGGCCTACCTCGCCCAACACCTGGTGGTGCTGCTCGATCCGGCCGATATCCTGCCGAACGTCCAGGCGGCCTATCGGCGGCGCGAATTCGGCCATTCGGCCTACGCGGTTCTGCACACCGGCCCCTCGGCGACCGCTGACATCGAAGGCGTACTGATCCACGGGGCGCAGGGTGTACGCTCGCTCACAGTGGTGATGCAGCCGAAAACAGCCTGAGCCGGAACCGGCAATCGGGCCCGCCCCTTGCTTGGACGGCGAAAAGGGCATCGCCCGGCAAGGAAATCCGATGCGCTACACGCTTGGTTGCAGCCTGTCCTACAACATACTCTCGGATACTACCTTCATCTTCAATCTGGAGGTGGCCAAGCTGAAGAGCGTCGAGATCCTGAGCGAAAGCCTCGTCCTGACGCCA
Source organism: Methylobacterium sp. GC_Met_2 (assembly GCF_026540795.1). NCBI lineage: Bacteria > Pseudomonadati > Pseudomonadota > Alphaproteobacteria > Hyphomicrobiales > Methylobacteriaceae > Methylobacterium > Methylobacterium sp. GC_Met_2. The sequence goes on along the minus strand of NZ_JALNUM010000003.1, from coordinate 90,032 downwards.
AATCTCAAGCGCGACATCTACACGACGCCCGACATGCTGAACCGCTACCTGGCGGTCAATGTGCCCACCGGCCAGTTCGCGCTGGAATACAACGCCGAAGTTGATCTGACGGTGCACCGGGCCGATCCCGCCACGATCAACGAAACACCGATCGGGCAATTGCCCCTCGACATCCTGCCCTTCCTGTTGCCGAGCCGCTTCGTCTCCTCGGACCGGCTGACGCCCTATGCCCTGGCGGAGTTCGGCGCTTTGCCGAAGGGGCACGCCCGGGTGAACCAGATCTGCAACTGGATCCACGACCACATCACCTACCAACCCGGCACGAGCGATGGTGAGACGACCGCGGACGAGTCGCTGCTCAAGCGCGCCGGCGTGTGCCGAGATTTCGCGCATATCGGCACCGCCTTCTGCCGGGCATTGGGCATCCCAGCCCGGTTCGTGAGCTGCTACGCCCACGGCCTCGTGCCGAGCGATTTCCACGCGGTGTTCGAGGCCTATCTCGACGGCCGCTGGTGGCTGTTCGACGCCACGCGGCAGGCGGATCTCGACGGGCTGGTGCGGATCGGCGTCGGGCGCGACGCCGCCGAGATCGCCTTCTCGACGCCGTTCGGCAACATGCAGCCTGTGAACCAGCAGGTTCGGATCCAGCGCGCGGACGGGCAGGGCAGTCCGATGCCCCGCACCGTGGAGGCGATCTCGACCGAGATCCCGGCACCGCACGCCGGAGCGGCCTGACAGGCTGGAAACCACGGGACGTCCGACGGTCTCGGACTCCACCGGCTCTTCGTTCGGGGAGTCCGAAGCCCTTCCGGCATGGTGCGCACGACGATGGTCGGAACCGTCCTCGCCATAGGCGCTGCGCTGGGTCCGCAGCCACCGTTCGCCCGAACTCAACCCAGCGCATCTCGGATTCGCGCAACCAATCCGTCACAGATTTACTGTATTATCAAAATCTTTGACTCTCACTAAAATATTACTCAAATATAATTTAAGTTATTATTTCCAGAATTTCTTCGATAGAAGTTTAGATGGGCGGAAAAACAACACCCGAACCCGCCCTGTCATTTAGAACGCCGTGGCAATCTATTTGCCGAATGGGTTGAATCTTTAACCTTTCACCGGTTCGCGAAAAGCGCTGAAGCGTGGCTGTGGCGGGGTCGCAACACCGTAAAACGATCCCGGATCCGCCCCGAGACCTGCCCGTAAACGCCGCGATCCCGCCATAGTCCGGGCCCACCTCAACATCCGCGGTAAACGGCAATTTCGACAACGCTTTACCGTTAACGAACGAGGTTTTCCGAGCACGCGGATGACGGTTCCGGCGCATCGCAGATAGCGACGCGCCGCGGTCCTTCGCACCCGCTCGGGATCGGTGGTGCGAAGGCTGTGTCCGGGTTCATGGTGACGCGTTTGAACGACAAGTCGAAGCTGCCGAGCCGCCACGTGACCGAGGGGCCGGATCGCGCTCCGCACCGCTCCTATCTCTACGCCATGGGGCTGACCCGCGAGCAGATCCATCAGCCGCTGGTCGGTGTCGCCTCCTGCTGGAACGAAGCCGCGCCCTGCAACATCTCGCTGATGCGCCAAGCGCAGGCGGTGAAGAAGGGTGTCGCCGCCGCACACGGGACGCCGCGCGAGTTCTGCACCATCACGGTGACCGACGGCATCGCCATGGGCCATGGCGGCATGCGCGCTTCGCTGCCGTCCCGCGAAGTCATCGCCGATTCGGTCGAGCTGACCATGCGCGGCCACGCCTACGACGCACTGGTCGGCTTGGCCGGCTGCGACAAGTCGCTGCCCGGGATGATGATGGCGATGGTTCGTCTCAACGTCCCGTCGATCTTCATTTACGGCGGCTCGATCCTGCCGGGCTCGTTCCGCGGCAAGCCGGTGACCGTCCAGGATCTGTTCGAGGCGGTCGGCAAGGTCGCGGTCGGCGACATGAGCCTGGAGGATCTCGACGAGCTGGAGCAGGTCGCCTGCCCCTCGGCGGGCGCCTGCGGCGCGCAGTTCACCGCCAACACCATGGCGACCGTCTCCGAGGCGATCGGCCTCGCGCTGCCCTACTCGGCGGGCGCGCCGGCGCCCTACGAAATCCGCGATAAGTTCTGCGCCACGGCCGGCGAGAAGGTGATGGAGCTGCTCGCCAAGCAGATCCGCCCGCGCGACATCGTCACCCGCAAGGCCCTGGAGAACGCCGCAACCGTGGTCGCCGCCTCCGGCGGCTCGACCAATGCGGCCCTGCACCTGCCGGCGATCGCGCACGAGTGCGGCATCGAGTTCACACTGTTCGACGTGGCCGAAATCTTCCGGCGCACACCGTACATTGCGGATCTGAAGCCCGGCGGCCGCTACGTCGCCAAGGACATGTTCGAGGTCGGTGGCATCCCGCTGCTGATGAAGACGTTGCTCGATCACGGCTTCATGCATGGCGACTGCCTGACGGTGACCGGCCGGACCATCGCGGAGAACATGGACCGGGTGACCTGGAACCCGGATCAGGACGTGGTCTATCCGGCCAACCGGCCAATCACGCCCACCGGCGGCGTCGTCGGCCTCAAGGGCAATCTCGCCCCGGAGGGTGCGATCGTGAAGGTCGCCGGCATGGCGGCCGAGAAGCAGGTTTTCACCGGTCCGGCCCGCGTGTTCGACGGCGAGGAGGCCTGCTTCGAGGCCGTCCAGTCCCGCACCTACAAGGAAGGCGAGGTTCTGGTCATCCGCTACGAGGGTCCGCGCGGCGGCCCCGGGATGCGCGAGATGCTGTCGACCACTGCGGCCCTCTACGGCCAGGGCATGGGCGACAAGGTCGCGCTGATCACCGATGGCCGCTTCTCGGGCGCGACCCGCGGTTTCTGCGTAGGCCATGTCGGGCCGGAAGCCGCGGTCGGCGGCCCGATCGGGCTGATCCGCGACGGCGACATCATCACCCTCGACGCGATCCAGGGCACGCTCAGCGTTGCCCTGTCGGACGAGGAGCTGGCCGAACGGCGCAAGGCCTGGACGCCCCGGGGCAACACCGCGACCTCCGGCTATCTCTGGAAATACGCGCAGGGCGTCGGCTCGGCGCTCTACGGCGCCGTCACGCACCCAGGGGGTGCCAAGGAGACGCAGAGCTATGCGGACGTCTAGGACTGACCTCAGTCGGCGCAGGGCGCCGGCCGGGGCCGATCCCAGTCGGTTCCGGATCGTCGGAAAAGCTGCGCTTGCCGGCTGGGCCCTGGTCCTGCTGGCCGTGCCGACCGATGCGCCGCGCGCCCTCGACGCCAACATCCGGACACCCATCCCGGTGCCGGTGGCCGACAAGGCCTATCGCTCGGCCAAGGACGCGCTCCGCGCCGGGATGCGCGAGTACAATGCCGGCGACAAGCAGGGTGCCGCCCGGGCGCTCGAATATGCCGCCGGCCAGGGTCATGCTTTGGCCCTGTGGAAGCTCGGCCGGATGTACGCCGATGGCGACGGCGTGCCCCACGACGACCTGAAGGCGTTCGAGTTCTTTTCCCGGATCGCCGATGCCAGCACCGATGACGGGCCCGATCCGCAGAACTCGGCGGTACTCGGCAGCGCGTTCACGGCGCTCGGCACCTACTTCCTTGAGGGAATCAAGGGTACCTACGTGCGCCCGAACCCCGAGCGCGCCTACGATATGTTCAATTACGCGGCGTCCTACTACGGCGACCCCAACGCGCAGTACAATCTGGCCCGGCTCTACCTCGACGGCACCGGCGTCGAATCGGATCCCCGGCAGGCGGCGCGCTGGTTCAACCTCGCCGCCGAGAAGGGGCATCATCCCGCCCAGGCTCTGCTCGGCGACATGCTGATCAACGGCCTCGGCGGGGTGCCGATCCAGCGCGTGAAGGGCCTGATGTGGCTATCCTTGGCCCGGGAGGGGGCGGAGGGCCGCAAGGACGACTGGATCGTCGCGCTGTTCGACAAGAACTGGGCCGCCTCCGCCGAGGACGACCGCACCGAGGCGCAGACCCAGCTCCAGACCGTGGGTTCGATCCGCCGGCGGCGCTGAACGCCGCCGGCTTCGGCCGGGCCTCAGCCCTTCCGCGCCTCCAGGGCGGTCTGGAACGAGGGCCGCGCCAGCGTGGCCTCGACATAGGCCGCGAGTTTGGGCCAACGGCCGGAATCGACCTGCGCCTGCGCCAAGTGGAAATTGTAAAACCCGGTCGCGATCGAGATGTCGGCGATGCTGAAGGCATCCCCGGCCAGATACGGTCCGGAAATCTCACCCTCCAGATAGTCGAAGAGCGGCGGCAGATCCGTATCGAGCGCCTTGGTCACCGCGGCCTCGTCGGTGGGCTGCTTCTTCATGTTGGGCTTGAGCACCCGCTCGACAAACGGCACGATCAATTTGCCGAAGAGTTCGGTGTCGCCGAACTTGTCGAACCAGACGGCGCGGCCGAGGGCCTTCGGATCGGTCGGGACCAGAGTCGGGCTCGGGTGCTTGCGCTCCAGGTACCAGAGGATGGCCGAAGAATCGGCGAGGTGGAATCCGTCATCCTCGATGGCCGGGATTTTCCCGAGTGGGCTGCAGGCCTGAAAGTCCCGATCGGGGTCGTGGAACATCAAGGGCTTGTGCTCGTACGACACGCCTTTCTCGACCAGCGAGACCAGAACCTTGCGGACGTAGGGCGAATAACCGGTACCGTAGACGATCAAGCGGAACTCCCATGCTGGTGGACGCGGCCGCTTCAGCGCCGCGACCCACCGCTTACATAGGGCGCCGTGTCAGCCTGCCGACAATTCGGCCGTGACCGGCACATGGTCGGACGGCTTGTCCAGCCCGCGCAGGTGTTTCTGCACCGAGGCCGAGACCAGGCGGTCGGCGGCCTGGGGCGAGAGCAGCAGGTGGTCGATCCGGATGCCCGCGTTCCGCTGCCAGCAGCCGGCCTGATAGTCCCAGAACGTGTAGAGCCCGTCGCGCGGGTCGCAGGCCCGAAGGCCGTCGGTGTAGCCCTCGGCAAGAAGCGCGCGGAACGCCATGCGGCTCTGCGGCAGGAACAGCGCATCCGAGCGCCACGCCTCCGGATCAGCGGCGTCGGCGGCATCGGGGATGACGTTGTAGTCGCCCGCCAGCACCACCGCATTCTCGTCCTGCATCAGCGCGCACGCATGGAGCCGCAAGCGCTCCAGGAAGGCGAGCTTGTAGGGGTATTTCGGGCTGTCCACGGGATTGCCGTTCGGCAGGTAGATCGAGGCGACGCGGACCGGCCGCGTGTCGGCCCCGGAGATCAGGGCCTCGATGTAGCGGGCCTGTTCGTCCTCGGTATCGCCGGGAAGGCCGCGCCGGACCTCGGTCATCGCCAGCGGCGCGCGGACCAGCAGGGCGACGCCGTTATAGGCCTTCTGGCCCAGCGTCTCGACCGCATAGCCGGCGCCCTCGACCTCCGCCCTGGGAAACGCGTCGTCCTGGCATTTCAGCTCCTGCAGGCAGACCACGTCGGGCTTGGCCTCGTCGAGGAACGCCAGCAGGTGGGGGAGCCGTTGCTTGATCGAATTGACGTTCCAGGTCGTGATCCGCATCGCCTCGCATCCGATCGCCGCAGGGCCGTCATCCGCGCTTCGCGGCGCGCTGGCAAGGCCGGCCCGGTGCCAGATTCGCAATTCGTGCCCGTCGCGGTGCCGGTCTCTTGGCAAACGAAGCATTCCGAGGTCGCCGGATGGATTGGTTCGAACCCGTGCGGGCCTATTGCGAGCGGACCGGCGGCGAAGTCTGGGCCGAACCGGTCAACGCCCTCTCGAACGCCGCCTTCCTGATTGCCGCCGCAGCAGGGGCGCGCCGCGCGGCGCGAACCGCCCCGCCGGATCGCGCCGGACTGGCCCTGTCGGGCCTCGTCGCGGTTGTCGGAATCGGCTCGTTCCTGTTCCACACGCTGGCGGTCTTCTGGTCGATGCTCGCCGACGTGATTCCGATCGCGCTGTTCATCGACGCGTATCTCGCCCTCGCGCTCCGGTGGTACCTGCGCCTCCCCCTGGTTGCGGTCGTCAGCATGACCGCGGCGTTCGCCCTGTTCGGCCTATGCTTGACGCCCGTCCTCGAACGCCTCACCGGACTCGACGTCGCGGGTGTGAGCAACGGCTCCATCGATTACCTGCCCGCTCTGGTCGCGCTGTTCGGGATGGCCGCCGCGACCATCGGACGGCCGGAGGAGCGCATCACCGGCACCGGACGGCGACTCGCCGGGATCGGCGTGCTGTTCCTGGTCTCGCTCACCGCACGGACCCTCGACCGATCCGTCTGCACGATCCTGCCGACCGGAACCCACGCGCTGTGGCATCTGCTGAATGCCGCCGTGCTGTACGCCCTGGTGGCGACGGCCATCCGGCATCGCCAAACCGTCGGTTGAGCTGCGCCCGCCATGCAGGCGGTTTCCTTGCGGCGCGGCCGGATTTCTTGCAGAAGAGCGCCGCATCGGGCGCCCGGTTTCTCGCGGTCGTCCGGGCACGGAAGGGGTCATGCCAGTGAGTTTTCGCCTCGGGATCGCCGGGCTCGGCACCGTCGGTGCGTCCGTGGTCCGGATGGTGGAACGCCGCCGGACGGCCTTGGCCGCCGCGGGACTCGATCTGCAGGTTACCGCAGTCTCGTCGCGCGACAGGAACCGTGACCGCGGCCTCGTTCTAACGGGCATTGCGTGGTTCGACGATCCCGTCGCCCTGGCAAAGTCCGGCACCGTGGACGTCGTCATCGAGCTGATCGGCGGGGCTGAGGGCGCCGCCAAGACCGTCGTCGAAGCGGCCCTTGAGTCCGGCAAGCCGGTGGTGACCGCTAACAAGGCGCTGCTCGCCCGTCACGGCGCGGCGCTCGCGGCTTTGGCCGAGGCGCGCGGCGTCGCCCTGGCCTACGAGGCGGCGGTCGCCGGGGGCATCCCGGTGATCAAGACGCTGCGGGAGGGTCTGCCCGGCAACGCCGTGTCGCGCGTCTACGGAATCCTCAACGGCACCTGCAACTACATCCTCAGCCGGATGGAGCGCGAGGGCCTGACCTTCGAGGCCTGCCTCAAGGATGCGCAGGCGCTGGGTTACGCGGAGGCGGATCCGACCTTCGATGTCGAAGGCTTCGACACCGCCCACAAGCTCGCGATCCTGACGAGCCTCACCTTCGGCACCGCCATCGACGCGGAGGGCGTGTCGGTGGAGGGGATCTCCCGCGTCCAGCCCCTCGACCTGCGCATGGCCGACGAGCTCGGCTACCGGATCAAGCTGCTCGGCGTCGCGCAGGCGACCGAGGCCGGAATCGAGCAGCGCGTGCATCCCACCATGGTGCCGAAATCTTCGGCCATCGCCCAGGTCATGGGCGTCACCAACGCGGTCACCGTCGATGCCGATGCGGTCGGCGAATTGACCCTGATCGGGCCGGGCGCCGGCGGGGAGGCGACGGCCTCCGCGGTCTTGGCCGACATCGCCGATGTGGCGCGCGGCATCGTGCGGCCGACGTTCGGCATTCCGTCTGCCGCCATGCGCGCGAGCGAGCGCGTCGAGATGCAGCGCCACGAGGGCGGCTACTACATCCGGCTCACGGTCCACGACCGGCCGGGCGTCGCGGCCGGCGTCGCGCAGCGGATGGCCGAGCGCGAGATCTCGCTGGAGAGCATCCTGCAGCGCCGCACCGAGGGCGGCGGTTCTGATCCGCGCGGGCGCTCGGGCCGGCCGGTTCCGCTGGTGCTGATCACCTATGCGGCCACGGAAGGCAGCATCCGCGCCGCGCTGGATGCCATCGATGCGGACGGGCTGCTGGCCGAGCCGCCACAGGTGATCCGGATCGAGCGCGAATAACGGTCCACGATCGTCGCCCGCGCGAGACCGGACGGCCAAGCGATGACGATCGGCGAGCCCGGCGAAACGATCCGATGCGCCGACGTAACGTAGTTTATGGGCTCGCCCGAAACGGCGCTTAGGCTGAACGTCGCTCGCCCGACGGCGTTTAGATCGGGATCCGACACAGATCGGACCCGGACACAGGCAGGAAACGATGGCCGACACTCAGATACCCGCTTCCCGTGGGGTGCCGCGCATGCTCGCCCTGGAGCTCGCCCGGGTGACCGAGCGGGCTGCCATCGCGGCCGCCCGCCTCCGTGGAAAGGGTGACGAGAAGGCCGCCGATCAGGCCGCGGTCGATGCCATGCGCGACGAACTCAACGGTCTGCCGGTCCGGGGCACCGTGGTGATCGGGGAGGGCGAGCGCGATCAGGCGCCGATGCTGTTCATCGGCGAGCAGCTCGGTCGCGGCGAGGGGCCCGAGGTGGACATCGCCGTCGATCCCCTCGAAGGCACGACGCTCTGCGCCAAGGATATGCCCGGGGCGATCGCCGTCATGGCGATGGCGGAGCGCGGCTCCCTGCTGGCGGCCCCCGATGTCTACATGCAGAAGATCGCCATCGGTCCGGGTTACCCGGCCGGCCTGGTCGATCTCGATGCGAGCCCCACCGACAATGTCCGCGCGCTCGCCCGTGCCAAGGGCGTCGATCCCCGGCAGATCACCGCACTGATCCTGGACCGGCCCCGTCACGCGGCACTCGTGTCCGAGGTACGGGAAGCCGGAGCCGCAGTCCGCCTGATCTCGGATGGCGACATCGCCGGGATCATCTTCACGGCGAGCCCGGAGGAAACCGGCATCGATCTCTATCTCGGGATCGGCGCGGCCCCAGAGGGCGTGCTGGCCGCCGCGGCGATGCGCTGCATCGGTGGCCAGATGCAGGGACGGCTGATCCTCGACACGGCCGAACGCCGCCGCCGGGCCGCCGAGATGGGGATCGTGGATCTCGACCGGAAATACGATCTCACCGATCTGGCGAGCGGCGACGTGATCGTCGCAGCCACCGGCGTCACCGATGGCGCGCTGCTGCGGGGCGTCCGCTTCCGGCCGGACCGGATCCAGACCGAGACCGTCGTCTACCGCTCCGAGGCCGGCACCGTCCGCCGGATCCTCGGCGAGCATCGGCGCGGTCTGGTCTGAAGCACCGATCATCGGCGCCCAGAACCACAGCGGGATCAGTTCAGCACCACCACCTTGCTGCCGACCGTGACGCGGCTGAACAGGTCGATCGCGTCCTGATTGATCATCCGGATGCAGCCCGACGAGACGCTCTTGCCGATCGAGAACGGCTCAAGGGTGCCGTGAATGCGGAACAGCGTGTCCTTGTTGCCCTGCCAGAGGTACATGGCGCGGGCTCCGAGCGGGTTGCGCAGGCCGCCGGCGACGCCGAGGCCGCTCTGAAGCTTGTCGACCTCGCTCGCCAGCTTCGGGCTGCGGGCGATCATCTCCTTCGGCGGGTACCAATCCGGCCAAGCCTGCTTGGAATTGACCATCGCGTTGCCCGACCACGCGAAGCCCTGCTTGCCCACGCCGACACCGTAACGGCGCGCCCGGCCGTTTTCCTGGACCAGGGTCAGTTGGTGCGCCCGCGGATCGACGATGATTGTCCCGGGCTCATACGGGCCGTTGTAGGCGATCTCCTGGCGCAGGAACGCCGGGTTCATCTTCTTGTAGTTGAAAGCCTGAATCGGGAACACGTCGTCCGTGACCGGCCCGTAAGCCTTCGCGTAATCGATCGGCTCGTTGTCCGGTGCTCGCAGAACGGCCTTGGCCTTCGCGGCTTCCAGGGGCGAAAGCCCCGGAGCACCCGCGGCACTGCCGGGCCGGGCCGGCTGGGTCGGGTCTGCCTCCAGATCGGCCGCCGGGGGCGGTGCGGCCGGTGCGGCCGGCACCGGGCGAACGATGTCCGTGCGTCCGGTATAGGGCAGGTAGCGACCGCCGCGCCGCACATAGAGCGCGCCGTTCTGATCCTGATAGAGTTGGCCGTCATCGCCGAAGCCGTCGATGCCGGATTCGGCGACTGGGCCGCGACCCTGGGCATGAGCGGTCGCGGTCAACGCGAGGGCGGCAAGGCCGGCCAGACAAAGGCGGCGGATCGGGGCGGACATGCAACGATTTCCTTAGATGGCGACACCGCAAGGCGTGGCGGCGCGCGATCGAGCGGGCTGGCACGAATACGTGGCCCAGCTCAGTCCGTGACTTAGCAAATATCCGGTGTCGCCGCCAAGTTGCGTTGCCGGTGTCGGGCAGTCTGCAATGCTCTTCTCCGGGGTACTGTTGCCGTTGTGCCGCTACGGTGATCGCGTTCTGAGCTGACGGACCCAAGACCGGCGATCCGCGAAGCCTGCGCAGGATCCGAGAGGGTCGGTCCGCGAGGTGGTGCGGCGCCCGTTTACTCGGCAGCTTTGCCTTCGGGAGCGGCACCGTCACGCCCGGATGGCGATCGGCATGTAGGCGTACGCCCTCTGGAGGTCGCCACCACCGCAGCGTGCGATCTGGCACGCTTGCTGCATTGCGGAGGAAGCCGCGCCTGCTGCGGCCATGGAGCAACGACGCTCCAAATAGCGGACGGTGTGAGTCCGGATCCCCCGGCATGAGCGACCGCGTTGCGGTTCGCCCACTATAGACGAGCACCCCTATGGCCAGCTTCAAGACGGTAATGAAGTCGGGGCACCCCCCAACTCTGTTCGCGGCATTCCTCTACTTCGATTTCTGCTTTGCGATCTGGGTCCTGAACGGTGCCATGGGTCCGTTCATTACAGAGACCTACAAGCTGACGCCGGCGCAGACCGGTTTCATGATCTCGTTGCCGATCCTGGCGGGCGCGCTGATGCGCTTCCCGCTCGGCGTCTTGGCCCAGTATATCGGCCGCAAGAACGCTGCGATCACCGAGATGAGCGTGATCATGCTGGCGATGGCCTACGGCTATCTCTTCGTCTCCTCTTACAGCGACGTGCTCGCCATGGGCGTGCTGCTCGGCATCGCCGGTGCGTCCTTCGGCGTTGCCTTGTCGCTGGGCTCGGGCTGGTTCCCGCCTGAGCACAAGGGGCTCGCCATGGGCATTGCGGGCGCCGGCAATTCCGGGACGGTGCTGGCCGTGCTGTTCGCCCCGCCGCTGGCGCAGGCCTATGGCTGGCAGACGACCTACGCCTTCGCAGGCGTCGTGATGCTGCTGCCGCTTGTGGTCATGATCGTGCTGGCGAAGGAGCCGCCGGACACCGAGCACCAGTCCTTCAAGGAGCACATCGCCTGCCTGTTCACCAAGGACGGCTGGGCCTTCTCGCTGATCTACGTCATCACCTTCGGCGGCTTCGTCGGGCTGTCGAACTTCCTGCCGACCTTCTTCTACGAGCAGTTCGCCGTGACCAAGGTCGAGGCCGGCCGGCTGACCATGCTGGCGGCCTTCATGGGCTCGGGGATCCGGATCGTCGGCGGCTATTTCGCCGACCGGATGGGCGGGATCGCGGTGCTGTCGGTGGTGCTGCTCGCCGCCATCGCGACGTTCCTGTCGCTCACCGCGACCCCGTCGCTGGCGCTGACCACGATCCTGTTCATGCTGTGCTTCGCTGCGCTCGGAGCCGGCAACGGCGCGCTGTTCCAGCTGGTGCCCCTGCGCTGGCCCAACAACACCGCGGTCGCCGGTTCGATGATCGGCGAAGTCGGCGCACTTGGCGGCGCGATCCTGCCGAACGTCATGGGCCTGTCGAAGCAATATACCGGCTCGTTCTCGTACGGCTTCATCGGCTACGCGGCGTTCACCGCGATCGTGCTGGGATGCCTTGCCCTCTGGCAGCGCAAATGGGTCGGACGCTGGGTCGGGCCACGCGGCAAGGCGCTCGGTACGGCGCCTGCCGAAGCGTCCGGACAGCTGCAGCCCGCCACCGCCTGAGCCGGCCGCCACGATCGACCAACCCGGAACGGGGGCCCTCGCGGCCCCCGTTTCTTTTGAAGCGCCCATCGTCAATTCCCGGACACGGCGTAATTCCGGGTTGCCATTCGCCTCTCGAAGCGTTTGAATAATGCATTACGAGAGAGCGCCCAACTGCAGGTTGAGGCGCCGGGCGGCCGGCAGCGGCAACGCCGCTATGGGAAGGAACGGTCGATGGCGAAGCGCGTAAGCGCCACGAATGGCGTGCTCGGCCTGCTCTGTGTGATGTATTTCATCACCTATCTGGACCGGGTGAACATCGCCACGGCGGGCGCCGAGATCATCCGTGATTTCGGCATGTCGAAGACCGATTTCGGCCTGATCCTGTCGGCCTTCGCCTACCCCTACGCGATCTTCCAAGTGATCGGGGGGTCGGTCGGCGACAAGTTCGGCGCCCGGCGGACGCTGCTGGTCTGCGGCCTGATCTGGGCCATGGCAACGATCCTGACCGGGATGGTCGGCGGGTTGGTGAGCTTGTTCCTCGCCCGGGTCCTGCTCGGCTTCGGCGAGGGCGCGACCTTCCCGACCGCGACGCGGGCGATGCAGAACTGGACGGCCCCGGGCCGGCGCGGCTTCGCGCAGGGCATCACTCACGCCTTCGCGCGGCTGGGCAACGCAGTCGCGCCCCCGATCGTCGCCTACCTGATCTATCATTTCGGCTGGCGCACCAGCTTCGTGATCCTGGGTGGGGTGAGCTTCATCTGGGTCGCGGTCTGGTACCTGTATTTCCGCGACGACCCGTCCGAACACACGGCGATCACCCAGGCTGAGCTCGACACGCTGCCCGCACCCCGAAAGGTCGGCGCGAAGCAGACCGTGCCGTGGGGCGCGTTGACCCGGCGCATGCTGCCGGTGAGCATCACGTATTTCTGCTACGGCTGGACCCTGTGGATGTTCCTCGGCTGGCTTCCGAGCTTCTTCAAGGAGAATTACAGCCTCGATCTCAAGAACTCGGCGTTGTTCGCCTCGGGTGTGTTCTTCGCCGGCGTGATCGGCGACACGGTCGGCGGCGTCCTCAGCGACGCGATCCTGCACCGGACCGGCAACGTGAAGCGCGCCCGGCTGTCGGTGATCGTGGTCGGGTTCCTGGGTGCGGCCGCGAGTCTGGCGGGCGTGCTGCTCACCCGCGACCTGACCCTGGTCGCGCTGCTCCTGTCCTCCGGCTTCTTCTTCGCCGAGCTGGTGATCGGGCCGATCTGGTCGGTGCCGATGGATATCGCGCCCAAATATGCCGGCACCGCCAGTGGGCTGATGAATACCGGCTCGGCGATCGCCGCGATCGTCTCGCCGATCGTCTTCGGCGTGGTGGTGGACTTGACGGGCAGTTGGACGCTGCCGTTCATCGGGTCGGTGGGGCTCTGCCTGCTCGGCGCCGGCCTCGCGTTCACGATGCATCCCGAGCGCGAATTCGTGGAGCCGGACGGGCGGCTGGTCCAGCCGAGCGCCACCGTCCCGGCGGGAGAATAGACCCACGATGGCGGAACAGACCGGACGGTTCGGCCCGCTCGCCGGGATGCGGGTGATCGAACTCGCGCACATCATGGCCGGCCCGGTCTGCGGGCTGATGCTCGCCGACATGGGCGCGGAGGTAATCAAGGTCGAGAAGATGGACGGCGACGATACCCGCCGCACCGTCCCGCCCGCCCTTGAGGGCGAGAGCGCTGCCTACATGATGATGAACCGCGGCAAGCGCGGGATCAGCCTCAACCTGAAGGACCCGGATGGCATCGCGGTGCTGAGCCGCCTGCTCAGGGGGGCGGATGCGCTGATTGAGAACTACCGCGGCGGCACGATGGAGCGCCTCGGCATCGGCTACGAGACCCTGCGCGAGGAGTTCCCGGAGCTGGTCTACTGCTCGCTCTCCGGCTTCGGCCGCACCGGCCCCTACGCCGACCGCGCCGGGTTCGACCTCGTCGCGCAGGGCATGAGCGGGCTCATGTCGGTGACCGGGGAGGGGCCCGGCCGGCCGCCGATGAAGTGCGGGCCGCCGGTGACCGACATCACCGCCGGCATCCTCGCCGCAATGGGCGTGCTGGCGGCCTATTCCAACCGGCTCCGGACGGGTAAAGGCCAGGCGGTCGACACCTCGCTGTTCGAGGCCGGCATCACCCACACCTACTGGCAATCGGCCATCGCCATGGCGACGGGGATCGCGCCCGGCCCGATGGGCTCGGCCCATCCGCTCAACGCGCCCTACGAGGCGTTCGAGACCGCCGACGGCTGGATCACCATCGGGGCGGCCAACCAGACCAACTGGCTGCGCCTCCTGAAGGCGATCGGTGCCGACGCCTTGGCGGAGGATCCGCGCTTCGCCCTCAACCGCGACCGGATGGCCAACCGCCAGGAGCTGGCCGCGACGCTGGCTCCGATCTTCCGGGCGCATTCCTCCGCGGAATGGCTGGCACGGCTCGAAGCCGGCGGCGTCCCGGCCGGGCCGGTGCTCGATGTCAACGCCATGCACCGCGATCCGCAGACGCGGGCGCGCGAGATGGTGGTCGAGGTCGATCACCCGCGGGTCGGCCGGATGAAGACGCTGGGCCTTCCCGTCAAGTTCTCGGACACGCCGGGCCGCGTCCACGGGCCGGCCCCGTTGCTCGGCGAGCATTCCCGGGCGATCCTGGCCGAGGCCGGCTATACGGCCGACGAGATCGACAGCCTGATCACGCGGGGCGTCGTCCGCGAGACCGTCGCCTGACCCGACGCCCGGAGACCGTTCCGATGAGTGCCACGCCCGCCACCGACGAGTTGCTGTTCACGACCGACGAAGCCGGCATCGCCCGGATCGTGCTCAACCGGCCGCAGGCCCGCAACGCGCTGACCTTCGCGATGTATCAGGGCCTGATCGGCTGCTGCGAGGCGGTCGCCGACAACCCGGCCGTGAAGGCGCTGATCATCACCGGCGCCGGCGAGAAGGCCTTCGCGGCCGGCACCGACATCGCGCAGTTCCGCGCCTTCAAGACCGCCGAGGATGCGCTGGGCTACGAGCGCTTCATGGACCGGGTGCTCGGCTCCCTGGAGCGCCTGCGGGTACCGACCATCGCGGCGATCGCGGGCGCCTGCACGGGAGGCGGGGCCGCCATCGCGGCGGCCTGCGACCTGCGCATCGCCACCCGCGACGCCCGGTTCGGCTTCCCGATCGCCCGGACGCTCGGCAACTGCCTGAGCCAGGGTAATCTCAAGCGCCTCTCGGGACTGATCGGGCCGGCCCGGGTCAAGGACATCATCTTCACCGCGCGCCTCGTCGGGGCCGAGGAGGCCCTGGCGATCGGGCTCGTCGGCGAGGTCGTGGAGGATTGCGCCGCCCTGACCGCGCGGGTCGATGCGCTGGCGCAGCTTCTGGCCGGCCACGCGCCCCTGACCATGCAGGCCACCAAGGAAGGGCTGCGCCGCCTCGCCGAGGAGGAGGCCACCGCCGAGGGCGAGTCGCATCCGGGCGATGACCTGATCCTCATGTGCTACATGAGCCAGGATTTCCGCGAGGGCATGGAAGCGTTCCTCGGCAAGCGCACGCCGGACTGGACCGGGCGCTGAACCGGCGCGCTCAGCCCGGTTCCTGGCAGATATCGACCCAGGTCGCCCCGGTCAGGTCGGCCATGCGGCCCGGCGCGATCCGCACGGCGCTGTGCGTGCTCCCGGCAGCCGGGACGACCTCGTCGAAGGCTCGGAGCGTCACGTCGCAATAGACCGGCAGCGGCGCGCTCAAGCCGAACGGGCAGACCCCGCCGACCGGGTGGCCGGTGGCCGCCTCGACCTCGGCGAGATCCAGCATCCGGACCTTGCCGCCGAACACCGCCTTGGCCTTCTTGTTGTCGAGCCGGGCATCGCCGCGGGTGACGACCAGGATGACCTGATCGCCGACCCGGATCGACAGCGTCTTGGCGATCTGCGCCGGGGCGACGCCGTGGGCGGCTGCGGCCTCCGCGACGGTCGCGGTTCGGGTCGCCAGTTCGAGGACCGCGATATCGGGCGCCTTCTCGGCGAAGTACGCCCGGACGGAATCGAGGCTCATCGGTGTCTCTCATGCAGGGGCAGTCGTGCCCGCGAAGCGCGCGCGATCACCCGAGCCTCATCGCGGGCCGGCGTGATCGCGTCCAGCGCTTAGAGCTGCGCCCGATCGCGTTGCAACACGGGACACGACAGCGACGCCACCATCGCGGACCGAGGCGCGGGTCCCCTCTCCCGTGCAGGAGGTGTCTGCTTTCGCAGAAAGCCGGGTGAGAGTTGAGACCTGTCCGGAGGAGGCGCACCCTGTCGGCGCCTTAACGGTGCGCGCGATCCTGAACCTTCTCGTCCCTCACCCCAGCCCTCTCCCGCACGGGAGAGGGGGCAGGTTGCGCTTATGCGGAGGACGAATGCCCGATCAATCCTTCAGCGGCCGTGCCTGCAGGATCGCCGCCCGGACGAAGGGGCGCTTCAGCGATGTGCCGACATTCGCCCGCCCGACGAATTCCTGCGCCCCGGGGTGGCTGCGCACCGCCTTGATGAGATTCAGCCGGTGGCCGCTCCGGAACCGGTAGGGTTCCGCCACCGCGCCCTGCAGGAACGCCTCGACGCTCGCGTCGATCTCGTCCTCGGCGATGACGTTGGCCGCGTGCAGCATCTGGATGGTCCGGAGGTCGGTCATCCCGTGGTGATAGCGCGGCGCGTCCGGCGACGCGACTGTAGCGTCGCCGGGATCCGCAGCCTATCGCGTCGTGGCCAGCAGCAGGTCCGGCAGCCACATCGCGATGCCCGGCACGAGGCACAGGATCAGGATCGCCACCGCCATCAGCAGCACGAAGGGCAGGGTGCCCCAGATGATGTCCGAGAGCGGGATGTCGGGGGCGATGTTCTTGATCACGAAGATGTTGAGCCCCACCGGCGGGTGGATCAGGCCCATCTCCATGGTGATGGTCATCACCACGCCGAACCACACCAGATCGAATCCGGCGGCCTTCAGCGGCGGCAGGATGATCGGCGCCGTCATCAGGATGATCGAGACCGGCGGCAGGAAAAAGCCCAGCACGATCACGAGCGCCAGGATGGTCACCAGCAGGACCCAGGGCGAGAGCTGCATCGCCACGATCGCGGCGGCTGCCGATTGCGAGATGTGCAGGTAGCTCATCACGTAGGCGTAGAGCAGCGACATGCCGATGATCAGCATCAGCATGGTGGATTCACGCAACGTCGCGGTCAGGATCGGGCTGACGTCCCGGAACCGCCACACGCCGTAGATCGCAGCGATCAGCGCCAGCGCCATCAGGCCGCCGAGACCCGCCGTCTCCGAGGGCGTGGAGTAGCCGCCATAGAGCGCCACCATCACGCCGGTCAGCAGGACCACGAACGGCAGCACCCGCGGCAGCGTCGAGAAGCGCTGCGCCATGCTGTACTGCTCGTCCGCCAGGATCGGCGAGGCCGGGCCGCCGCGCTCCACGACCGCCCTCGCGGTCGCGTATTCCGAGCGGAACCGGATCACCGACCAAGTGGCGAACAGGCTCACGAGCAGCAGACCCGGCCCGATCCCCGCCAAAAACAGGCGCCCAAGCGATTGCTCGGCCGCCACCGCGTACAGGATCATGGTGATGGAGGGCGGCAGCAGGATGCCGAGCGTGCCGCCGGCCGCGATGATCCCGGCCGCGAAGCCCGGCGAGTAGCCGCGCTTGCGCATCTCCGGGATGCCGGCCGAGCCGATCGCCGAACAGGTCGCCGGGCTCGAACCCGCCATGGCGGCGAACAGCGCGCAGGCGAAGACGTTGGCGATGCCCAGGCCCCCGGGGATGCGGTGCATCCAGGCATGCATGGCCGAGTAGAGATCCTGGCCCGCCTTGGACCGGCCGATCGCCGCGCCCTTCAGGATGAAGAGCGGGATCGACAGCAGGGTGATGGAGGCCATCTCCTCGTAGACGTTCTGCGCCACCGTATCGAGGGAGGCGCCCGGCATGAACGCCACCATGAACGCCAACGCCACGAAGCCCAGCGCGAACGCGATGGGGATGCCCGACAGCATCGCCCCCAGGGTGGCGCCCGCGTACAGGAAACCGATCGCCGCCGTGCTCATCGTTGACCCTTCGCGGTGACCGTCCGGCCCATCGGGTCCGGTCCCTCCGGCGCGATGGTCTGGTTGAGGTCGGCGCCGAGCCCGATCTTGGGTTTCGCCCACCCGGCCGCGCGCGGCCCGTAGGCGAGGCCCTCGGCGATCTGGAGGGCGAATTGCAGGCACAGCAGGCTCATGCCGGCCGCCATCAGCGTGTAGGGAATCCACAGCGGCGGCCCCCAGGTCGATTGCGAGACCTGACCGTCGGTCCAGGCCTCATGATCCAGGGACCAGCTCTTCCAGGCGAAGAACAGGCAGAAGACCAAGCTGACGACGTCCGCCAGCAGCAGCCGGACCCGGTTGGCGGCCGGCGACAGCAGGCCGGTCAGCGCCTCGATCGCCACGTGGCCGCGCTTGGCCTGGACGCCGGCTGCCGACAGGAAGGTGGCCCCGATGATCAGGAACACTGCCATCTCATCCTGCCACTCGGTCGGCTCCTTCAGCAGGTAGCGGACGACGACGCTGTGGGTCAGCACGAGGCAGGCCGCCACGAGGCAGAGGCCGCCGATCCCCAGGATCACGCGGTTCAGGAGACGCATCGCCCGATCGAGGGTGCCCAGCAGTCCGGGCAGCCGCGGCTCGTCGGCCCGGGCCTCGGGCGGCGCTGTGGCGGCGTCGAAGCCGTGGCTCACGCGACCTGCTCCGCGAGCTTGAGCAGCTCCGCGCAGTTCGCGTTCTTGCCGGCATAGTCCTTCCAGGCGGTGCCGCGGGCGAGGTCGCGCCACTGCCCGAGGGACGTCTCGTCGAGCTGCGAGACCTTGGCGCCGGCCTTGCCAAAAATCTCCTCGACGCGGGTGTCGTCTTCCTTGGCGCCGGCCTGACCGAAGGCCTCGAGCTCGCCGCCCACCGCCATGATCAGGTCCTGCTGGTCCTTCGGCAGGCCGGAGAACACGGTCTTGGACATCATGATCGGTTCGAGCATGAACCAGTAGGACCGCTCCCGGCCCGAGGTGAGCGCCTTGGCCAGCTCCTCCAGGCGGAACGAGATCAGGCTGGTGGACGAGGTGATGACCGCGTCGCACGCTCCGGTCTGCATCGCCGCGTAGGATTCGTTCGACGGAATGGAGAGGGTGGCGGCGCCCGCCTCCTTCATCATCATATCCATCTCGCGCGAACCGCCGCGGACCTTCATGCCCTTGGCATCCGCCGGGCTGACAAGGGGCCGCTCGCGGCTGGCGACGCCGCCCGACTGCCAGACCCAGGAGACGAGAATGATGCCCTTGGAATCCAGGATCTCAGTGAGCTTGCGGCCCACCGGCGCGGTCTTCCAGGCGACCGCCTGAGCGTAGGAGGTCACCAGCGCCGGCATCAGCCCGATATTCATCTCCGGCACCTCGCCGCCGGCATAGGGGCTCGGATAGAGCGACATATCGAGCGCGCCCTTACGCATGGCGCCGAACTGGGCGTTCGTCTTCATCAGCGAGGAGCCGGGATAGACCTGCACCTCCAACGCGCCTTTGGAGCGTTCGGCCACCGTCGTGGCGAACCGCCGGCACATGCGGTCGCGGAAATCGCCTTCGTCGATGGTGCCGCCGGGAAACTGATGGGACAGCTTCAACGTGGTGGCGGCTTGCGCGGACCCGACGCCGAACCTGAGCAGGGCAGGGGCTGCAAGTGTTGCAGCGATCAACGAGCGACGAGTTGGCGTCATGTTGCTCTCCCGCACCGCAAACAACGCGGCTGACTTGTTGTGCGGTGCATTCTTTGCACCGTCGCTATGTATGCATGAATGACCGGCTTGTATATTTTGTCAATGCGGAAGCATAATGCGCTTCGGTACAATCCGGGCTTTTACCGCCGGAAGCGCGCTTCGATCGGTCAACCGTACGGTTCGCCACCAGACCAAGCACTGACGCGGGAGAACGGCGTTTCAATCCGCTTCGCCGCCAACGGTCTGCGTCCGTGTTGTGGAGGCTGCGTCGACGACCTCTTTCGAGCGTCGCCGTGCGGTCGTTTCGGGTGACGGCGAGAGTGGGGCCTCTGAAAGGGCGGTCGCAGAAAAGGGATCGGGGGATGAGCCACGCGCAGCGTCTGAAGCAGCGGATCGAGGACGAGATCGTCGCCGGCGAGCTCGCCCTCGGGTCGCGGCTCGACGAGAATCAGCTCGCGATCCGGTTCGGCGTTTCGCGGACGCCGATCCGGGAGGCGTTGCTGCAACTGGCTGCCACCGGTCTGATCCAGACGAAACCCCGACGGGGCGCGATCGTCAGCGCACCGGAGCCGCACCTGCTTCTGGCGATGTTCGAAACCATGGCGGAGATCGAAGCGGCCTGCGGGCGGCTCGCGGCCCGGCGGCTCGTTCCCGCGGATGCCGCTGCCCTGCAGGCGGCGCTGGCGGGCTGCCGCGCCGCCATGGTGGCCGAGGATGCCGAAGCCTACTACGCCGAGAACTACGTCTTCCACTCCGTCGTATACCGGGCGAGCCACAACGACTTCCTGGCCGATCAGGCGCTCACGCTGCATCGCCGGCTGGCGCCGTATCGCCGGCTGCAGCTGCGCGTTCGCCAACGTGTGCCGCAGTCGCTGGCCGAGCACGAGGCGATCGTGGCAGCCATCCTGGCCGGCGATGCGGCGCAGGCAGCCGACGCGCTGCGCGGCCATGTCATCGTGCAGGGCGACCGTTTCACCGATCTCGTCGCCGGCCTGCGGGCACCGAATGCCGCCTGAGCGCAGCCGCAGGACGGTGCTTCAGACCGCCTCGGCAGCCCCGTAATTCGCGGCGATGACCGACTTCTTGCCCCGGATATGCTCGCGCATGAGAACGGCGAGCGACGCGCCGTCGCGGGCGCGCAGGAACGTGATCATGCGCTCGTGTTCGGAGACCGCGCGGGCCCATTGGTCCGGCGTCTGATGGGCCGAGTAGCGCGAACGCTGAATCCGACCCGACAGGCTCTCGTAGATGTTCGCCAGAACCGTATTCCGGCTGGCCGCCATGATGGCCTCGTGGATGCGCCGGTTGTGGCTGAAGTAGCCGGCCTCGTCGCCCGCCTTCCAGGCCGCCACCATCGCGACGTGGTCCGTGACGATGGCGTCGATTTCCTCGTCGCCGATCGTGCGGCACGCGAGGTCGCCGGCCGTGGCCTCGAGACCCGCGATCACTTCCATCATCTCCTCGAGCTCGGCATCCGAGATGCTGGCGACGCGTGCCCCCCGGTTCGGCAGGAGTTCCAGGAGACCCTCGGTCGCCAGGATCTTGATCGCCTCGCGCAGCGGCGTCCGCGAAATGCCGAAGCGCTCCGTCAACTCGCCCTCGTTGATCCGCGCCTTCGGCTCCATGTCGCCGGATCGGATCAGCTCGCGAATCCGGTCGGCCACCTCATCGTGAAGATAACGGCGGTGGATGCCGATACCGGACTCGATCTTGTTCATGGTCCCCCGACGCATGGCAGGGCCGCTTGCCTGTCTTCTCTGTCTATGTGTCCGGCAATTCAGTGTCGAGGCACGAGAGCCCGATCGAGCACGCGAGCCACATGTTCCGCGTGTATGCCGAGGCCGTCGTGGATCTGGTGACGGCAGCTCGTCCCGTCGGCGACCACGAGATCGTCGGGACCCGCGGCCCGGAGGGCTGGGAACAGGGATAGCTCGGCCATCGCGAAGGAGGTCTCGATCGATTCCGGCCTGTAGCCGAAGGCCCCGGCCATGCCGCAGCAGCTCGACTCGATCACCCGTAGGTCGAGCCCCGGGACCGACCGCAGCACGGTCTCCACCGAGCCCATCAGGCCGAAGGACTTCTGGTGGCAATGCCCGTGCAGATGGGCCACGCGGCCGCGCTGATCCGCCAGCGGCAGTTCGATCCGCCCCGTCGCGAGATCGGTGGCCAGCAGCTCCTCGAACAGCATCGATTGCTTCGCCAGCAGGGCGGTGTCCGCGCCCGGGAGGAGGGATGCGAACTCGTCGCGGAAGGTCAGCAGGCAGGACGGCTCCAGGCCGACCACCCGGGCGCCGGCCCGGATGAAGGGCAGGAGCGCGTCCAGGGTTCGCCGCGCCTCCTGCCGCGCCCGGTCGGTCTGGCCCGAGGCGAGCCAGGTCCGGCCGCAGCAGAGGGGGCGCCGCCCGCGGCTCGGATAGACCCGGTGCAGGCGATAGCCGGCGGCGCGCAGCACCCGCTCGGCCGCCTCCAGGTTCTCGCGTTCGAAGGCGCGGTTGAAGGTGTCGCCGAACAGGATGATATCGCGGGCATCGCCCGTGATGTCGTCCGGATGGGCGGCCTCACCCTGTTCGCTCCAGGGCCGGCGCCAGCGCGGCAGGGTCCGTTTCGCCGAGAGGCCCGCGAACGTCTCGGAGAGCCGTGCCAGCCCCGGGTGCCGATCGCGCAGGTTGAGGAGCGGCGCCAGCCGGGCGGCCGCCCCGGCATAGACCGGCATCAGGGCGACCAGGCGCTCGCGCAGCGGCAGCCCGTGCCGGGCGTGATAATGATGCAGGAACTCGATCTTCATCTTGGCCATGTCGACGCCGGTCGGGCATTCCCGCCGGCAGGCCTTGCAGGAGACGCAGAGATCGAGGGTCCGCTTCATGTCCGGGCTGGTGAAGGCGTCCTTGCCGAGCTGCCCCGACATCGCGAGCCGCAACGAATTGGCCCGGCCCCGCGTCAGGTGCTGCTCGTCCCGGGTCGCCCGGTAGGACGGGCACATGGCCCCGCCGACGAGCTTCCGACAGGTGCCGTTGTTGTTGCACATCTCCACGGCCGCGCCGAAGCCGCCCCAGTCCGACCAGTCGAGGGCCGTCTCCATCGGCTGGGTCACCGCGTAGTCGGGCTTGAACCGGAACAGCGACCGGTCATCCATCGCGAGCGGGCGAACGATCTTGCCGGGATTGAGCCGGTTCTCCGGATCGAAGGCGTCCTTCACGACTTCGAAGCACTTCGCGATCGCGGCACCGAAGAGGGGCGCGATGAACTCGGAGCGGGAGATGCCGTCGCCGTGCTCGCCGGAATAGGAGCCCTTGTACCGACGCACCAGCTCGGCGGTCTCCTCGGCGATCGCACGCATCTTCGCGACGTCGCCCCCCTGCTTCATGTCGAGGATCGGGCGCACGTGCAGGCAGCCGACCGAGGCGTGGGCGTACCAAGTCCCGCGGGTGCCGTGCTTGGTGAACACCGCGGTCACTGCGTCGGTGTATTCGGCGAGGTGCTCCAGCGGCACCGCGCAATCCTCGATGAACGAGACCGGCTTGGCGTCGCCCTTCATCGACATCATGATGTTGAGGCAAGCCTCGCGCACCTCCCAGACCGATTTCTGCCGGGCCGGCTCCACGATCTCGACCACCGCATCCGGATAGCCGTGATCGGCCATGCAGGCTTCGAGGCGCTTCAGATCGCGCTTCAGGGCGGCGAGGTCGTCCCCGGCGAATTCCGTGAGCAGCAGACAGTTCGGCTTGCCGCGGGTGATATCGGCCAGCGTGGTCCGGAACAGCGGTATGTCGGCGCCGAGCACGAGGACGTTGTTGTCCACCAGCTCGACCGCCACCGGATCGAGGGCCACGATGTGCCGCGTGGTCTCCATCGCGGCGCGGAACGACGGAAAGTGGCACACGCCCATCACGCGATGGGTCGGCAGGCGCGACAGCTTCAGCGTCACCGCCGTGGTGGCGGCGAGCGTGCCCTCCGAACCGACCAGCAGGTGCGCGAGGTTCGGCCGCGGCTCGATCAGAGCGTCGAGGTTGTAACCACCCACGCGCCTCTGCACCTTCGGGTAGCGGAGCGCGATCTCGTCCCGATACTCGTCCGCCAGGGTGCGCACCTGCTCGGCCAGAGCTTCAGCACGGGCTGAGCCGGTCACGCCCGACACCGTGTTGCCAGTCAGGCCGAACGTGAAGGCCTCGCCGTCATGAAACAGCGCGTCGAGGGAGAGGACGTTGTCGCTCATCTTGCCGTAGCGCAGGGAGCGGGCGCCGCAGGAATTGTTACCCGCCATGCCGCCGATGGTGCAGCGAGTCGCCGTGGACGGCTCGACAGGGAAGAACCAGCCGTCGGCCTTCACCCGGGCATTCAGCCGCTCCAGCACCATGCCGGGCTCGACCGTGATCGTGCCGGCCTCCCGATCGTAGGCCAGCACGCCGTTGAAGTGGCGCGCGCAGTCGACCACCAAGCCGGACCCGATCGGCTGCCCGTTCTGCGAGGTGCCAGCGCCGCGCAGGATCACCGGCGCACCGTGATCGGCGGCGATCCGCAACGTGGCGGCGATGTCTGCGGCGGAACGCGGCAGCACCACGCCGGCCGGCATGATCTGGTAGATCGAGGCGTCGGTGCTGTACCGGCCGCGCGTAAAGGCATCGAAGCGTGCTTCGCCCTGCAGTTGCTCGGCCAGCCTGCGCGCCAGTCCGGCATCCCGGCGCGCCGCCGCGCGCGGCGCTGTCGCGATCTGCGCCTTCGGTCCCGTCAATTCGGCATCCTCCCCGGAGACTCTGAGTCACCTTGTCGGGATTGTATTCAAAATTCAGCCATTCGGAAGTCACCCCCGGCAACCTGCGCGCTTCCGGCGCGGTGCGGCCTCCGGCGGCGTTCTCGTCCGTAGGCTCCGCACCATCGAGATCTGTTTTCAGGATAGCATTCGCGTATCCCCGTCGATCGAGATGGCTTGGCCGGACATCGTTCGACCGCGCTCCGAGCAGAGCAGCAGGATCTGATCCGCGAGTTGGCGGGCAGTGACGTACTCCTTGACCGAGACGAACGAGAAGGCGCGCTCCTCCATCTCTGCGAAGCTCGTGCCCTGTTGCTGGGCCTTGGCTTCCAGCACCCGGCGCTGACGGTCCCCGGCGACCAGACCGGGCAGGATCGCGTTGACCCGAATGCCATCGCCGCCGAGCTCGATGGCAAGGGATTTGGTGAAGCCGACGACGCCCCATTTTGCCGCCGCGTAGGGGCTGCGCAGGGCGAAGCCGAACTTGCCGGCCGCCGAGGACAGGTTGACGATCGAGGCGTTGGCGCTCTGCCGCAGGTGCGGCACGGCGAGGCGCGCACAGTTGAATTGGCTGGTCAGGCACACGGTCAGGCACTGATCCCAGGCCTCGGGAGCAATCTCCTCGACCCGACCCGTCGGTCCGGCGATGCCGGCATTGTTCACGAGGACGTCGAGCCCGCCGAGATGATCGATCGCGGCATCCATCAGCGCCGCCACGGCGACCCGGTCGGCGACGTCGGTACGGCTGCGCCCGACATCGGCCGGCAGGGCGTTCAAGGACTCCGCGTCGATGTCGCAGGCGAAGACCCGGGCGCCTTCCTCATGGAAGGCATCCACGATCGCCCGCCCGATCCCCGCGGCGCCCGCCGTGACGAGGACGCGCAGGCCTGCCAATCCGAGTTCCATGATCAGTCCTTCCCGTGTTCCGTCCGCAGAGTGCCGCGGGACAGGATGAAATCGGCCGCGTCGCGGATGTCGGCTGCGACGGCCGCAGAGGCAGCTGAACCGTCACGCCCCTCGATCGCCGCGAGGGCTGCAGCGTGCCGCCGGAGCGCGAAACCCTGATGCAGCCGCTCCGGGCAGGCGCGCAGATCCAGGTTGATGACCGGGCCGGCTTTCAGCCACAGGCGTCGGATTATCTCTATGAGTGGGGCCAACCGGCAGGCGCTGTAGATCGCGAAGTGCAGGTTGCGGTTGAGTTGAACGGCCATGACCCGATCGGGCTCACGGCACTCCGCTTCTGACCGGAACGCCGCCTCGGCCCTGCGGATGGCGTCGAGTTCGGTCTCGGTCCGGCGCTCCGCAGCCCGCGCGGCCGCAATGCCCTCCACGGCGATGCGCGTCTCGGCAAGGGCCCGGAACGTCTCCGCGCTCAGGATCGGCACGCGGATGATCCGCGACGGGGCAACCTCCAGCACACCCTCTGCGACGAGGCGGCTCACGGCCTCGCGCACCGGCATCACCGAGACACCGAAGGCTGCCGCGCTTCGGCGCAGGGAGAGCCGGTCGCCCGGGGCCAGCCGCCCCGAAGCCAGGAGGTCCGACAACGCCGCATAGGCGGTGTCGGTCAGGGTTCGCCGGTCCAGTTGCGGAAGGTCGGCCAGAGCCGCCACGGATTCCATCGCTCAGACTAGACGAAACCGGATCGATCCCGCTAGTGATCTGTGATCACAGCGTGAACGCATGCTGCGTCCGAGCGTATCCCAGGAGGGCTGTCATGACCGGCAGCGTCGCGATCGTGGGGGTCGGCCTGATCGGCCGGGCCTGGGCCATGATCTTCGCCCGCGCCGGCTGGGATGTACGTCTGTTCGACGCCGCCGCGGGCGTCGCCGAGGCAGCGATCCCGCTCTGTGCCGATGGGCTGCACGTCCTGGCCGGCAATGGGCTCTGCGCCGAGCCGACGGTGGCCGGACACCGGATCCGGGCCTTCGCGACCCTCGCTTCGTGCCTCGACGGCGTCAGTTTCGTGCAGGAGAACGGTCGAGAGACGCTGATCGCCAAGCAAACGCTGTTTGCCGAACTCGACGCCCATGCGCCCGCTGACGCCATCCTGGCCTCGTCCTCCTCGGCGATCCGGTGCTCCCTGTTCACCGAGGACCTGCCGGGCCGGGCGCGCTGCCTGATCGGCCATCCGGTCAACCCGCCCCACCTGATTCCGCTGGTGGAGATCAGCGGCGCGCCGTGGACGACCCCGGAGGCGTTGGCTCGGGCCAGGGCTGTTTACGAGCAGATGGGACAGGTGCCGATTACCGTGCTCAAGGAGATCGAGGGCTTCATCCTGAACCGGCTGCAAGGCGCGCTGCTGGCGGAAGCGTTTCGGCTCGCCGCGGAGGGCTACGTGAGCCCGCAGGATCTCGACCGGACCGTCGCGGACGGGCTCGGCTTGCGCTGGAGCTTCATGGGGCCGTTCGAGACGATCGAGCTCAACGCACCGGGCGGCATCGCCGATTACTGCGCGCGCTACACGGGTTTCTATCAGCGCCTCGCCGCCGATCCGGCGCCGCCTTCGGTCTACGCGGTGCCAGCGACTGAGGCGATCCTGGCTCAATGGCCGCACAAACCCGATCTGCCGGCCCGGATGCGCCGCCGCGACACGCGGCTGGCGGCGCTCCGGGCCCACAAGGTTTCACAGGAGGATTGAGCATGGCCTCACAGCGGAAAGTCATCATCACCTGCGCGGTGACGGGCGCGATCCACACACCCAGCATGTCGCCGCACCTGCCCGTGACGCCCGAAGAGATCGCCGACGCCGCTATCGGAGCCGCCGAGGCGGGTGCCGCCATCGTTCACCTGCACGCCCGCAACCCGGAGACCGGCCAACCGGACCAGTCGCCCGAGGCGTTTGCTAAGTTCCTGCCCGTGATCAAGCAGCGCTCATCCTGCGTGGTGAACATCACCACCGGCGGCGCGCCGACCATGTCGATCGAGGAGCGGGTCCGCCCGGCCGCGACCTACAAGCCGGAGGTCGCCTCCCTGAACCTCGGTTCGATGAATTTCGGGCTATTCGGCATGCTCGATCGGTTCAAGGACCTCAAGCACCAGTGGGAGCGTGATTACCTCGGCAACAAGGATATTATCTTCCGGAATACCTTTGGTCAGATCGAGCACATCCTGACCACCTGCGGCCCGAACGGCACCAAGTTCGAGTTCGAGTGCTATGACACCGCTCACCTCTACAATCTGAAATACTTTTTCGATCGCGGCCTCGTGCAGGCGCCGCTGTTCATCCAGACGGTATTCGGACTTCAAGGCGGCATCGGCGCGCATCCGGACGACGTGATGCACATGAAGCGAACCGCCGACCGGCTGTTCGGTGATCAATACCAATGGTCGGTGCTCGGGGCGGGCCGCAACCAGATGAACATTGCCGCCATGGCGGCTGCCATGGGCGGAAACGTCCGCGTGGGTCTGGAGGACAGTCTCTGGGACGGGCCGGGCAAGCTCGCCGAGACCAATGCGGCGCAGGTCCGGCGCGTCCGGTCGATCATCGAGGGGCTGGGGCTCGCCGTGGCCTCGCCCGACGAGGCGCGCGAGATGCTGGCGCTGAAGGGGGGCGACAAGGTCGCGTTCTGAAGCCGAGCGTGGCGGTTGGCAGCTTCCGTAGTGGCTCAACCGGGCTGGCCGAACACCCGCTCCAAATCCACCTGCGCGATCCCGTCGATCTCCAGAATCTTCAACCGACTCTGGTCGCCAGATGCGATCCGCACCGAACCCCGGCCCACCTTAAGCGCTTTGGCGATCATCTTCTCCAGCGCAGCGTTGGCGGCGCCTTCCACCGGCGGGGCGGCGACGCGCGCCTTCAGGTAGGGCTGGCCCTTCTCGTCCCGGGCCCATCCCTCGGTGGCGTCCCGCCCGCCGCGGGGTGTCAGCCGCACCGCCAGCCGAACCGTCATCGGGCGGGTCTCAGAAGATCTTGCCGGGGTTCAGCCGATTGTCCGGATCGAGCGCCCGCTTCACGAGGCGCATGGCGGCGATCTCTTCAGGCGAGCGCGACAGCATCAATTTGCCCCGCTTCTCCAGCCCGATCCCGTGCTCGGCCGAAACCGAGCCGTTCAACCCGGCCAGCGGCTCGTAGATCGCCGCATCGATCGCGGCGTTGCCGACGGTATCAAGACGGCTCGTGTTCCAGTGCAGGTTGTTGTCACCGATATGGCCGTAGACCACGGCCCGGCAGCCCGGAATCGCGTTGAGCCGTTCGAGCGCACCGCGCACGTAGCCGTCCATCTTCGCCAGCGGTACGCTAACATCGAAGGCACGGTCGAGCCCGTCGGCGTTCAGGTGCTCCACCCGGTCGCGGATACGCCACATCCCGCGCCTCTGCTCTTCGGAGGCGGTGATTGCGGCATCAAGGATCGTACCCTCGCCCATCAGGCGCTCCAGCAGGCCGAGGAACCGCTCGGATTCCTCGGGGACACACTCGACTTCGATGATCGCGTAGAACGGATAGTCGTGGTCGAGCGGCGGGGTCGCCCGGCCGGGGGATGTCATCACCCGGTAGAAATCCGGCCACAGGCCTTCGAAGGACGAGACGCGCCCCTGGAATGCACTCTGCGCCGCGCGCAGGACCCTGGCGCCGTCATCCACGCCGGGGCAGGCGATCAGCGCGGTCGCGTAACCGGCCGGCTCCGGACGCAGTCGCAGCACCGCCCGCGTGATGATGCCGAGCGTGCCCTCGGTGCCGATGAAGAGCTGCTTCAGGTCGAGCCCGGTGTTGTTCTTGATCAGCGGGCGCATCGAGGACACCACCGTGCCGTCGGCCAACACCGCTTCGAGACCGAGCACCATCTCGCGCATCATGCCGTAGCGCAACACACGCAGGCCGCCGGCATTGGTGGAGATCGCGCCGCCGACCGTGGCCGAGCCCCGGGCGCCGAGATCGAGGGGAAAGAACAGGCCGCTGTCGCTCGCTGCGTTCTGCACGCTTTCGAGAGTGGCGCCGGTGCCGACCACGACGGTCATGCCGAGCGGATCCACCGGCTCGATCTGGGTCATCCGCTCGGTTGAGAGCGTGATCTCGTCGGGCGCGCAGAGCGTCCCATCCACGAGCCCGGTGGCGCCGCCGCGCGGCACCACCGCGACGCGCGCTTCCTGGCAGGCTGCCAGCACGGCGCTGGTCTCCGCGGTGTTGCGCGGGCGGACCAACGCGAAGGCCGCGCAGGGTTCGGTGGGTCGCGTCCAGTTGGCCGAGCGCTGGCGCAATTCGTCACCGGTGACGAGGCCGGACGGTTCGACGATCGCGGCGAGGCGGTCGAGCAGGGCGGCGTTCGTCATCGGCAGGGTCTCGACGGGAAATGTCGGCGCTGGAGCCCGAGGCTGTGTCATAGAAATCCGCGCGCCGCGAGGTTGCGCATCAGCGCGCGGGCCCCAAAGGTCCAGGGCTCGCAAGCGTCGCACGGGCGCATGCGGTTGACGAGGCTTCCGAGTTCCGGGCTCGCCACCACGACTTGGTCGCCCTCGACATGGGTGAAGCCAAGGCCTGGCCCGTGCCGATCCTCGATCGGGGCGAACATCGTGCCGAGCAGCAGCAAGGCACCGTCCGGGTAGTTGTGCGTGCGCCCCATCAGGGCTGCCACCAGTTCGTCGGGATTGCGGCTGATCTCAGCCAGCGGCGAGGTACCCTCCATGCGGAACCCCTCCGCGCCGGTCACCTCCAACGTCACGGTGGTGCGCCGGATCGTGTCGAGATCGAAGGTCTCGTCGAACAGGCGCAGGAACGGCCCGACGGCGCAGGAGGCGTTGTTGTCCTTGGCCTTGCCGAGGAGCAGCGCCGAGCGGCCCTCGAAATCGCGCAGGTTGACGTCGTTGGCGAGCGTCCCGCCGACGATCCGCTGATCCGACGCGACTGCGAGCGCCACCTCGGGCTCCGGGTTGTTCCAATGCGATTCCGGGTGGAGGCCCGCATCCGCGCCGCAGCCCACGGCCGAGAGCGGCTGCCCCTTGGTGAAGATCTCGGCATCCGGGCCGATGCCGACTTCGAGATACTGGCTCCATGCGCCCTGCGCGACCAGCACGGCCTTGAGCGCCATCGCCTCGGCCGAGCCGGGCTTGAGCCGCCGCAGGTCCTGGCCGACCAAGCGCTCGACCTCGGCACGGATCGTCGCTGCGGCCGCGAGGTCGCCCCGGGCGCGCTCCTCGATCACCCGCTCCAGCATGGAGGTCGCGAAGGTGACGCCCGCGGCCTTGAGGGCCTGGAGATCGACCGGAGCGAGAAGCCACGGCCGGTTCGGATCGCGGGCATCCGGCGGCGTATTCGCAAGGATGGTATCGAGGCTGCCGAGATCCTCACCCTGAACGTCCCGCAGGGCGGCGGCGGGATCGGGCTGCTCGCACAGGTCGCTCACCGTAGGCAGACGGGGCGTGACATCGATCACCCGCGCCTCGCCAGACGCACCTGCGCGGATCGCCACGACGCTCGGACCCTGCGCGTCCGGACGCCAAACCCGACCCACGAGCGAACCGCGGCATCCGTCTACGGGCAGGATCGCGTGCGCATTCAGACCCGATAGCGGCATGGTGCTCCCCTGTCCCCAGATGGCCGGTCCCGCAGCCTGCTTCCGGGCCGGGGCGGCGCAGCCTTAGCATCCCGAATGAGAGCTGTGGCTTGAGCGCCGTTTCACCACGACCGCCCCGTAACCCACCCGTTCGAGGACGAATGACAGAACCGGGATATTCTGCAGGATGATGAAGGTGACGCCTTGCTTTCCTGCTCACGCTCCCGTGTACTGTATTCACAGAGCTGCCGACAGAGCGGCCTAGATCGGGAGGAAGCATGGCCTCGGTGGGAATCCGCGAGGTACGCAAGGCTTTTGGATCGACGAACATCCTTCACGGTGTCTCGGTCGACATCCGGGATGGTGAATTCGTCATCCTGGTCGGCCCGTCGGGCTGCGGAAAATCAACGCTCCTGCGGATGATCGCCGGGCTGGAAAACATCTCCGGCGGCGAGATCCGCATCGGCGAGCGGGTCGTGAACGATGTACCGCCCAAGGAGCGGGACATCGCGATGGTGTTTCAGAATTACGCGCTCTACCCGCATCTCACCGTGCGCGAGAACATGGCGTTCTCGATGCGGATTCGGAAAGCGGCCGCCTCCGAGATCGACTTGCGGGTCAATCGGGCCGCGCAGATCCTCGGGCTCACCCATCTCCTCGACCGCTATCCGCGCCAGCTCTCCGGCGGGCAGCGCCAGCGCGTCGCCATGGGGCGGGCGATCGTGCGTGATCCCCAGGTGTTCCTGTTCGACGAGCCTCTTTCGAACCTCGACGCGAAGTTGCGCGTCGCCATGCGCACCGAGATCAAGGAGCTGCATCAGCGCCTGAAGACCACGACGATCTACGTCACTCACGACCAGATCGAGGCCATGACGATGGCCGACCGGATCGTGGTGATGCACGACGGCGTGGTTGAGCAGATCGGACCGCCGCTCGAACTCTACGACCGGCCCGACAACCTGTTCGTCGCCGGTTTCATCGGCTCGCCGGCTATGAATTTCCTGTCCGGCAAGATCCGGGCGAACGGCAGCCTGACCTTCGTCACCGATACGGGCCTGACCATCCCGCTGACCGACATACCGGTCGGCGTCGAAGGAAAGCCCCTCGTCCTCGGGATCCGGCCCGAGCATTTCGATCTCACCCCGGACGGGATCGCCGCAGAGGTGGTCGTCGTGGAGCCCACCGGCTCGGAGACCATGCTGGCGGTGCGTGCGGTCGGCCACGATCTCACCTGCGTCCTGCGCGAACGCGTGACCGAACGGCCGGGCGAAACCGTCTTCCTGCGCCCGAACCGCGTGCACCTCTTCGATGCCGAGACCGGCCGTCGTCTGCCCACCTGAACGGCTTCCGAACGCTCGGACGGCGGGACGGTAAACCGGTCCCACTAAGCGACACATCCCGGGAGAAGCCACCCATGCAAGGTACCGACCGCCGCTCCCTCCTCGCCGGCGCTGCCGCGCTCGTTGCAGGCGGCGACCTCCTCGGCTTCGCCAAGGCCTGGGCGCAGAGTTCCGAGTGGAAGCCCGAGCCGGGGGCCAGCCTATCGCTCCTGCGCTGGAAGCGCTTCATCCCGAGCGAGGACGAGGCCTTCCTCAAGATGGTCGATGCCTTCACGCAGGCGACCGGCGTCAAGATCACGGTCAGCAACGAATCCTACGACGACATCCAGCCCAAGGCGTCCGTGGCGGCCAATACGGGGCAGGGCCCCGACATGGTCTGGGGCCTGTTCTCGTTCCCGGCGCTCTTCCCCGACAAGTGCCTGCAGCTGGAGGATGTCGCCGAGTCCCTCGCCAAGAAGTATGGCCCGTGGTTCCCGTCCGCGGAGGCCTACGGCAAGGTCAAGGGCAAGTGGATCGCGATCCCCGTTGCCTTCAACGGCGGATACCCGAACTACCGCATCTCGGCGATGAAGAAGGCTGGGTTCGAAAAGTTTCCAACCGATACTGCCGGCTTTCTCGAACTCTGCCGCGGCCTGAAGAAGAATAATACGCCTGCCGGTTTCGCGCTCGGCCACGCCACCGGCGACGGCAACACGTGGTGTCACTGGGCGCTCTGGTCGCATGGCGGCAATCTGGTCGATGCCAACGAGAAGATCGTCATCAATTCACCCGAGACCGCCAAAGCGCTCGAATACGTCAAATCGCTTTACGAGACCTTTGTGCCCGGCACCGTCTCGTGGAACGATTCCTCGAACAACAAGGCGTTTTTGGCGGGCGACCTGTATCTCACCAACAACGGCATTTCGATCTACGCCGCCGCCAAGAAGGACAACCCGAAACTCGCCGAGGACATGGATCACGCGGTCTGGCCGGTCGGCCCGGTCGGCAAGCCGACCGAGTTCCAGCTTGCCTTCCCGATCCTGGCGTTCAAGTATTCGAAGGCGCCCAATGCCTGCAAGGCGTTCATTGCCTTCATGATGGAGGCATCGAACTACAATCCGTGGCTGGAGCAGGCACAAGGCTACTTGTGCCAGCCGCTGTCGAACTATCCCAAGAATCCGATCTGGACGGCCGACCCGAAGAACGCGGTCTTCGCCGAGGCCGGGCGGCGTTCCCTGGCGGCAGGCGGGCTCGCGCCGGTGAGCGAGCGCATCGCGGCGGTGCTGGCGGACTTCGTGGTGGTCGACATGTTCGCCAGCCACTGCACCGGTCGCGAGGACGTGAAGGGCGCGATCAAGAACGCCGAGCGCGCCGCCCAGCGCATCTTCCGCAACACCTGACTTGCGGCGCGAGAGGCGACAGCATGGCGCACACGGCCTTGACGCAACCCGCCCCAGTCGCGGTCCCGACCCGCTCAGGCTGGAAGCGCCTGCGGGCGAGCCGCGGCTGGGCGGGCTTCTGGTTCATGCTGCCGACCGCGCTGATCCTCGGCCTGTTCCTGGCCTATCCGCTTCTGAAGGGCATCTGGCTGTCCTTCACCAATACGCGGATCGGCCGGGATGGGGTGTTCATTGGCCTGGAGAACTACGAATGGCTTTGGGACGACGACGTGTTCTGGCTCTCGGTGTTCAACACCTGCCTGTACACGGCGGTCGCCTCGGCGGTGAAGTTCGCGGTGGGGCTCTACCTCGCCTTGCTGCTCAACAAGAACATGCCGTTCAAGGCGATCGTCCGGTCGATCGTGCTGATCCCCTTCGTGGTCCCGACCGTGCTGTCAGCCATCGCGTTCTGGTGGATCTTCGACAGCCAGTTCTCGATCATCTCATGGTCGTTGCGGCATCTCGGGGTGATCGACGGCAACATCGACTTCCTGGGCGAGCCGGCCATGGCCCGGGCCTGCGTGATCTTCGCCAATATCTGGCGCGGGGTACCGTTCATCGCGATCACGCTGCTTGCCGGGCTCCAGACGGTCTCGCCCTCCCTCTACGAGGCCGCGACGCTTGACGGCGCCTCGAACTGGCAGATCTTCTGGCGAATAACCCTTCCGCTTCTGACGCCGATCATCGCCGTGGTGATGACCTTCTCAGTGCTGTTCACCTTCACGGATTTCCAGCTGATCTGGGCCATGACCCGCGGCGGCCCGGTCAACGCCACGCACCTGATGGCGACCCTGTCGTATCAGCGCGGCATCCTATCGGGCACGCTGGGGGAGGGGGCCGCCATCGCCACCGCCATGGTGCCGTTCCTGCTCGCCGCCATCGGAATCTCGTGGTTCGGCCTGCAGCGCCGGGCCTGGCAGGCCGGGGAGTCCGACCGTTGAGCGCACCCGCACCGCCCGCCCATGCCGATCCGCATCTCAATCCCGTCCTGGCCGCCCAGCCGGTTGGCCTCACCGATAATTCGGAGGGCATGGCCTATCTGGAGCGTCTACCGCGGCGGCTGGTGACGACTTACCTGCCGCTCGCGATCATTCTCGTTGTGCTGCTGTTCCCGTTCTACTGGATGGCGCTGACCGCCATCAAACCGGACGAGCAGCTGATCGACATGGAGCACTACAACCCATTCTGGGTGGTGCAACCGACGTTCAAGCATATTCACAAGCTGCTGTTCGAGACGCAGTATCCGCGCTGGCTTTGGAACACGATGTACGTGTCGGTGGCCGCCACCGCGCTGTCTCTGTTCGCGAGCGTGCTCGCCGCCTACGCTTGCGTCCGCGTGCGCTATCGAGGCGCCGGCTGGGTCGGGGCGGCGATTTTCCTGGCCTATCTCGTACCGCCTTCGATCCTGTTCATCCCTTTGGCCACCATCGTTCAGGCCTACGGGCTGTTCGACTCACCGATCGCCCTGATCCTCGCCTATCCGACAATCCTGATCCCGTTCTCGACGTGGCTCCTGATGGGTTACTTCAAGACCATTCCCTACGAGCTGGAGGAGTGCGCGCTGATGGATGGCGCGAGCCGCTGGCAGATCCTTACCAAGATCATCCTGCCGCTGGCCTTCCCGGGCCTGATCTCGGCCGGGATCTTCTCCCTGACGCTCTGCTGGAACGAGTTCATCTACGCGCTGACCTTCCTGTCCTCGACGCAGAACAAGACCGTGCCGATCGCGGTTGTAAGCGAGTTCGTCGACGGCGACGTCTACAAGTGGGGCTCCCTGATGGCCGGCGCTCTGCTCGGATCGCTGCCGCTGGTAATTTTGTACTCGTTCTTCGTGGAATATTACGTCTCGGCCCTCACCGGTGCGGTGAAGGAGTGACGTTCGGACGGGACCTCAATTTACGGGCCGTGCATCGCTCCACCTCATCCCGATGTGCCGAAGCGCAGCGCTGAAGCTCAGGACGAGGGCGCGTGTTGGAGACGCAGGCGCAGCCATCCCTTTCAGGATGTTGTGCGGTGATCCGAGAAGCGCGCCGGATCCCGGATCAGGTTCCGCTGCCGATCCCCCTGTCCGGGATGGGGTCGCCCGCCGTGAGCCCTCGTGCTTGACCCAGCACCTTGAAGGGGCTGGTGGCGCGGCGCGATCGTTCGGCTCGCAACGACCGTGACGGTTGCCCAAACAGCCGGATTGCGCAGACAATACGCACCGCCGCTGACACAGAATCGCGGACCGCACCACCGAAGGTCACGCCATGGCCCATTTCATCGACGCCCGCGCCACCCTGGTCAACGACGCCCTCGACGGCCTGATCGCCGCGAGCGGTGGACGCCTCGCTCGGCTCGACGGCGATCCCGGCATCCGCGTCGTGCTGCGTGCGGAGTTGAATTCCAGCAAGGTCGCGGTGGTGTCCGGGGGCGGCTCCGGTCACGAGCCGGCCCATGCCGGCTTCGTCGGGCCCGGGATGCTGAGCGCCGCCGTGTGCGGCGATGTCTTCGCCTCGCCGAGCGTCGATGCGGTGCTGGCCGGGATCCTTGCCGTAACGGGGCCAGCCGGATGCCTGCTCGTCGTCAAGAACTATGCGGGCGACCGGCTGAACTTCGGACTGGCCGCGGAGCGTGCCAGGGCCTTGGGACACCGCGTCGAGACCGTGATCGTATCCGACGACATCGCCCTTCCGGATGCCAAGCAGCCCCGCGGTGTCGCCGGCACTCTGTTCGTCCACAAAGTCGCCGGTCACGCAGCCGAGGCGGGCGTCCCGCTGGAGGACGTGGCGGCCCTCGCCCGCCGGGCAGCGGAGGCGGCGAAATCGCTCGGCATCGCGGTCTCGACCTGCACGATCCCCGGCTCGCCGCGCAGCGAACGTCTGGAGGAGGGGCAGGCTGAGCTCGGCCTCGGCATACATGGCGAGCCCGGCGTGGAACGCATTGCGTTGCCCCCGGCCGGCGAGCTAGCCCTGATGATGGCCGAGCGCCTGTCCGGTACTGTGACAGGCGACCGGCTGGCGCTGCTCGTGAACAATCTCGGCTCCACTTCCGCGCTTGAGATGCAGATTCTGACCCGGGCGGTGCTGGCCACCGATCTTGGCAAGCGCGTCCGCCTGCTGATCGGGCCCGCGCCGCTGATGACGGCGCTCGACATGCACGGGGCTTCACTCTCGGTCCTGCCGCTGGATGATGCGCTCGAAGCCGCCCTGGTCGCGCCGGTGCCGCTGCCTGCTTGGCCCGGCGCGGTACGGATCGTACCGCCGACCCTCCACCCGATACCGGAGGGGCTGGCTGGCGAGACGTTCACACCGTCGCAGGATCCGGTCACGAGCGCCCGGATCGCCGCGGTCGCGCGGGCCCTGATCGCCGCTGAGGCAAAGCTCAATGCCCTCGACGCCAAGGTCGGCGACGGCGATGCCGGCACGACCTTCGCGGGCGCAGCTCGCGCCGTGCTGGCCGATCTCGAAGGGCTGCCGCAGGCCGATCCCGCTGCCCTGTGCCGAGCGCTGGCCGAGCGGATCGGCCGGGCGGTCGGCGGATCGAGCGGCGTGCTCGGCTCGATCTTCTTCGCTGCGGCCGCCGCTGCGTTCGCCGACGGCGCCGCTTGGCCGGATGCGTTGGCGCTGGGTGTGGCCCGGGTGCAGGGCTATGGCGGCGCCAAGCAGGGCGACCGCACGCTCCTCGATGCGCTGATCCCCGCTGTCGATGCTGTGAAGGGTGGCGACCTCAGCGCGGCGGCCCAGGCGGCTCACGCAGGTGCCGAGGCCACCGCCGGGATGGATCGAGCCGGTGCCGGGCGCTCCAGCTACCTCGCCAGCGGGGATCTCGCCGGGGTGCAGGATCCCGGAGCCGCCGGAGTCGCGGAGGCGTTTGCAGCCCTGGCCAGCGTGTAGCGTGCCGCGATTGACCCCTGGTCAGACGCGGCCTACGCCATCGCCATGCGGACCTGCCTGATCCTCGACGATTACCAGCAGGTGGCCCTGCCGCTGGCTGACTGGACACGCCTCGCCGACCGGGTCGCGGTCTCCGCGATCTCGGAGCCTATCCCGGATCGCGAGTCTCTGGTCGCGCGGATCGATCAGGCCGAGATTTTGGTGATCATGCGGGAGCGTACACCGTTCCCGGCCGCTTTGCTCGAACGGCTGCCGCGGCTCGAACTGCTGGTCACGAGCGGTCTTCGCAACCTCGCGATCGATGTCGCAGCGGCGAAGGCGCAGGGCATCACGGTTTGCGGAACGGATTCGAGCCCGACGCCGCCGACCGAACTGACCTGGGCGCTGATCCTGGGCCTTGCCCGCCACGTCACTCAGGAAAGCCATGCGCTGCGCACCGGCGGCCCCTGGCAGAGCACCCTCGGGACCGATCTCGCGGGGGCAACACTCGGCCTGCTGGGGCTCGGCAAGATCGGAACACGGGTCGCCGCGATTGGGCGCGCCTTCGGCATGCGGGTGATCGCCTGGAGCCCGAACCTCGACGAGGGCCGGGCAGCCGTGGCCGGCGTCGAGCGCGCGGCCTCGAAGGAAGCCCTGCTGGAGGCGAGCGATGTCGTCTCGATCCACCTCGTGTTGGGCGAGCGGACTCGCGGCCTCCTCGGTGAGGCCGAGCTGCGCTGGATGCGGAAGAGCGCGTATCTGGTGAACACGTCGCGGGCCCCGATCGTCGATCAGGCGGCTTTGCTGCGGGCACTTGAGGAGGGCTGGATCGCCGGCGCAGGCCTCGACGTGTTCGAGACCGAGCCGCTGCCCGCTGATGACCCATTCCGCCGGCTGCCGAACGTGTTGGCGCTGCCGCATCTCGGCTATGTCACGCGGGACAATTACCGGACGTACTTCACCCAGGCGGTGGACGACATCGAGGCTTGGCTCGCCGGCTCCCCGATCCGGACCCTGACCTGAACCCTTATCCGGCCTGCGGATCCAGCGCGTCGGCGAGCCCGTCGCCGAACAGGTTGAGCGCCACCAGTGTGGCGATCAGGAACAGGGCCGGGGCGGCCAGCATGTGGGGCGCCGCCTCGATCGAACGCGCGCCATCTGCGACCAAGACTCCCCAGCTCGTCTGCGGCTCCTGCACACCGAGGCCAAGGAACGACAGGAAGCTCTCCAGCAGGATCACCTGTGGGACCAGCAAGGTCGCGGTCACCGCGACCGGACCGAGGGTGTTGGGCACGATGTGGCGCGCGATGATGCCAGGCGCCCCGACGCCGAGCGCTCGAGCGGCGCGAACGAAGTCGCGCTCGCGCAGCGACAGCGTCTGGGCGCGGACCACGCGGGCCATGTCGAGCCATTCCACGGCCGCGATCGCCACCAGCATCAGCGTGAGGCTCGGGCGGAAGAAAACCAGCAGCAGGATGACGAAGAACACGAAGGGGAGGGCGTACAGCACATCCACCAACCGCATCATCGCAGCATCCACCGCCCCGCCTAGGAAGCCAGCCGTTGCGCCGTAGGCGACCCCGATCAGCAGGGCCACGAGGCTGGCCGCGAGGCCGATCGCCAGGGACACCCTTCCAGCCGTCAGGCACCGGGTGAGCAGGTCGCGACCCTGCACGTCGGTGCCGAGCAGGAAATGCAGGCGCCGGATCGGCACCGCCACCACGAGGCTGCGGCCGCCGTCGCGCTCCTCCGCGATCGTGGGGGTGCCGAACAGCCCGGAGCGCGGAAGGTAGACAAGGCTGCGCCGGTCCACGCCCGAGTCGGAGCCGAGGGTGAGACGCAGGGTATCGCGGTCGCGCACCACCGCCTCGAGCCGAACCCGCATCCGGAAAGCGAGGCGTACCAGCGCCGGACCGAGATGGGCCTCATCCGGCTGCGCTGCCACACCGGCCGGCAATTGGCGCAGGTCCGGATAGGTGCGGTCCGGATCGTGGCCGGTCAAGCCGGGGCCGGTGAGACAGGTCAGCGCGATCAGGATCAGCACGGCAAGGGCTGCTAGCGCGCTGCGCATCCGAATGAGGCGGGTAAAGATCCGGCTCGCCGGGCGCGGCGCTGCCGTCACGTTGCGACCCGCAGGCGCGGATCGAGCCAGGCGCAGGCGAGGTCGGCCAAGAAATTGAGGGTAATCACCAGCCCGGCGACCAGCAGCACCGTCCCCATGACGAGGGTGTAGTCGCGGTTCAGCGCGCCTTCGACGAAGTAGCGGCCGATTCCGGGCAGGCCGAAGATCGTCTCGACCACCACGGATCCGGTGAGCAGGGATGCGGCCAGCGGCCCGAGATAGGCGACCACGGGCAGAAGTGCCCCCCGCAGCGCGTGCCGGGTGACGCGCATCGGCGGCAGGCCGAGGCTGCGCATGGTTCGGATCGGCTGCGTGCGCAGCACCTCGCCGAGCGAAGCCCGGGTCAGCCGCGCCAGGGCGCCGACCTGCGGCAGGGCCAGGGTGATCACCGGCAGGACGAGATGGCTCGGCGCGCCATCGCCCCAGCCGCTCAGCGGCAGC
Source organism: Methylobacterium sp. GC_Met_2 (assembly GCF_026540795.1). Classification (NCBI taxonomy): domain Bacteria; kingdom Pseudomonadati; phylum Pseudomonadota; class Alphaproteobacteria; order Hyphomicrobiales; family Methylobacteriaceae; genus Methylobacterium; species Methylobacterium sp. GC_Met_2. The sequence continues at coordinate 50,148 of NZ_JALNUM010000003.1, read as the reverse complement.
CAGCGTAAGGTGAGTCCGAAGGCGATCTGAAAGAGTGGCGCGACTACGAAGCTCGGCAGCGACACGGTCAGCGCCGCGCCGATGCCGAGGAGGCGGTCGATCGCGCCGCCGCGCTGGAGCGCCGCCGCGATCCCGATCCCGACGCCGAGCCCCGCCGCCAGCAGGAGTGCCAGTCCCCCAAGCGTCGCCGAAACCGGCAGGCCCCGGGCGATCAGGTCGAGCACGGGCATGTCCCGGAACGAGAAGGACGGCCCGAGATCGCCGTGCGCGAGTGACGCGAGATAGCTGCCGAACTGTACGATCAACGGCCGGTCGAGTTCGTAAACCCGTCTCAGATTCTCCATCGCGGCCGGTGCCAGGGGCCGTTCCAAGTCGAACGGGCCGCCGGGCGCGAGCCGCATCAGGAAGAAGCTGACGGTGATGACGGCGAGCAGCGTCGGTATCGATTGGGCAAGGCGGCGGACGATGAAGCGGATCACGCGTCGAGCCTCAGGAAGCGCGTCGGCGCCGCGTTGCGGACATTCGGGCGATAGCCGTGCAACCGCGGCGCAATCAGCGCCTTCGAGCGGTAGTGCATCAGCGGGATCCAGGGCAGTTCGCGCAGCGCGATCGCCTCCGCGTCGTAGAGCAGGCCGGCCCGGCGGGCGAGGTCGCGTTCGGCGGCGGCCCGTGCCAGGAGCGCGTCGTAGGCCGGATCAGACCAGTGGCCGGCATTGAAACCGTCGTTCCCGGTCTGGAGCAGGAACAGGAAGTTCTGCGGATCGGCATAGTCGGCGATCCAGCTCATCCGCGCCACGTCGAAGTCGCCGCCGTCGCGCAGGTAGGCGAAATGGGTCTTGGCATCGGTGTAGACGTAGCGGGTCACGATCCCGAGGTCGCGCCACATCTCGCCGATCGCCACCGCGACGGTGCGGTTGTTGTCGCTGGCGTTGAACCGGTACTCCACCGTGAGGGGCCGGTCCGGGCCGAAACCGGCCTCGCCCAGCAGCCGGCGGGCCTGTTCCTCATGGTCAATCGGGAGCCCTGAGCCGCCCGGGGTCTCGGGCGGCGTCCGGTAATTGTCGAGGCCGGGCGGGCACAGGGAATAGGCCGGGCTCATGGTCCCGCCGTTCAGCCCAAGGGCCAGATATTCCCGGTCGATCACGAGGGACAGCGCCTGACGGACACGCCGGTCCGAGAACGGCGCCTTGCGGGTGTTCACCGCCAGGGCCGCGAGCCCGAGCGAAGGTCCGAGCACCACCTGGGTGCCGAACCGGCGGCGCAAGTCGCCGATCTGATCGGCGGGCAGGTCGGCGAGGGAGTCGAGTTCTCCGGCAGCGTAACGGCGCACGGCCGCCGCCAGGTCGGAGGTGGGCACGAAGTCGACCCGCCGGATCGCGATGGACGCCGCGTCGGGATGATGCGGATTGGCTTCCAGCTGGACCGCGCCGCCCGGCACGCTCCCCGTGAGCCGATAGGGCCCGTTGGTGACGAGGTTGCCCGGCCGGGTGAAGGCGTCGCCGTAGTGCTCCACCGAGGCCCGATGCACCGGCACGGCGGTCTGATGGGTGAGGAGTTCGAGGATATAGGGTGTCGGCTGTTCGAGTGTGATCGTGAGCTGGAGCGGGCCTTCCATGGTGATGCCGAGGGCGTCCACCGGCTTCTCGCCGCGATTGACCGAAGCGGCGTTGCGGATGGGGAACAGGATCTCGGCGTATTTCGCCCCCGTGGCCGGGTCGAGGATCCGGCGCAGCGAAAAGACGAAATCCGCAGCGGTGACCGGTCCGCCGTTCGACCAGCGTCCGTCGGGATTGAGATCGAACCTGAGCGTCAGGCCGTCCTCGGAGACGCTCCAAGCCCGCGCGGCCCCCGGAATGATCGCGCCCTCGTTGTCGTAGGTAAGGAGCCCATCGCAGAGGTCGCGCAGGATATGGGCTTCCGCCACCGTGGAGGAACGGTGTGGATCCAGGGTTTCGGGATCGGCATCGTTGCCGCGGCGGTAGATCGACTCCGATGCTGCGGCCGGACGCACAGTTGCGAGCACGGCAGCGCCCGCAAGCCAGTCGCGTCGGCGCGGGCGCATGATCAGGCGCCGGTCTCCGGCGCGAGGCCGGCCGCCTCGATGCCTGCGACCGCACAGATCTCGTCGTTGTCTGAGGTGTCGCCCGAGATGCCGACCGCGCCCAGAAGACGGCCTTCACCGGAACGGATCAGGACGCCGCCGGGCACCGGCACTAGCGCGGCGGGACCAGCCACATGGGTCACGGCCGCTACGAAGTAGGGTTGCGCTTCGGCGCGGGCATGGATCGCCCGGGAGCCGAGGCCCAATGCCAGCGCGCCGTTGGCCTTGCCGCAGGCGATCTCGGCCCGGCGCAGGGATGTACCGTCCTCGACCGAGACGCATTTCAGCGCCCCGCGGGCGTCGTAGACCACGACGGCCAGCGGCTTCAGGCTCCGTGTCCTGGCCTCCCGGAGTGCCGTATCGACGATGGTGCGGGCGGCTTCGAGGGTCAGGTCGATCATCGGTGTCCAGAACTTGCGTCGTTTTGAGCGGTGATCGCGACCTTATGGGTGGTGTTGCGGCGGGTCCACCGCCGGGGAGCACGGGACACGACCGTGTGTGCCGACAGGTCCGGTAAACGTGATGCGCATCGTCCTGTGCCGTCTGGCGGGATCACGCCGGGCGATCCGCCAGACCGCCCGTGATGCTCGCGAGAAACGACTCGTAGGCGGCCGTGACCGTCCCGGGCCGCTCGAAATGCGGGAACGCCCCGGTCGTCAAAGTGTCGATCCGCCAGTTCGGACGACCAGCGACGCGCGTCTCGTGCTGATAGTCGACGAAGTCGCCGCGCTCGCCATGGACCATCCAGACCGGCAGGCGCAGTCGCTCGTAGAGGCGCGTGGTGTCGGTCGGGAAGAGGTGGCCCGACACGAAGCAGAACGGTGCGTGCTCCGCCCCGGGCTGGTGGGCCGAAGCGTAGTCGTAATCGAGGAGCGCCTCGTCGATTTTCTTCGAGCCGAAGGTCTTCTGCAGGAAGAAGCGCATGCTCGGCCGCGTCACCAGCACATCGAACAGCGGCCGGCCGAAGGGCAGCCGGTCGAGGAGATTAAGCAGCCAGTCGCGCCCGCGGTGACCATCCGGCGGTCCATCGCCGGAAAGTTGCCCGTCGAAGCCCGTGGGGCTGATGAGCGCGAGGCTGCGATAGGCATCGGACTGTTCCAGGCTCGCCCGCGCCAGGAAGGAGGCGGACAGGGACAGTGCCATGGCGTCGACTGGGATGCCCCCGTGGCGATGCCGGATCTCCGCCACGATGGCGTGGATCGCCTCCACCATCAGCCGCGGTGTGTAGCGGCGGCGCGACCGTTCAGAGAAACCGAAGCCGGGGAGGTCGAGGGCGTAGACCGGCCGCGTCGTCCGGAAATGCAGATAAAGCGGCCGGACTTCGTAGGCGTTCGCTGCGGCGTTGATCGAGTGGATCAGCAGGAGCGGCACGCCCTCGGCTTCGGTCGACGCGTAGAACGAGAGGTCCCCGGCGCGCTGCGTTGCGATCGTTTCGCGACGGCCCGGCAGCGCCGGCGGAAGGGGCATTCGTTGGGCGACGCGGAGCCGGCTCCAAGCGAACAGACCGGCAGCCGAGCCGGCAAGCGTCAGGGCGGCCGCAGCTGCGGAGCGGCCGCTGCGTCGCCGAGGCTGAAGGTCCATCGGGCACCTCATATCGGGCACGCCGGTTCAGGCGTCGGGCGACAACGCCGCTGGACGCGGGAAGTGCCGGGCCGACGCCTCGCGATCGCCCGTGCCGTGATGCGCTACGAGGCGTGTCCGGCGAAGCTGCCGGACCCACCTGCGCTGACCGAGGGAACCCGCGTCGCTGGCCGGGTGGGAGCGTCGCCGCGGCCTGCCGCCTCGCGCAGGAAGTCGACCGTCGGCGCATCGTTGCGCCAACCTTGGACGCGTTGGGACACCAGAAGATTGCGCTCGCGTCGATCATAATTGGCGTAGGCGGCCGCCACGAACGCGGCGCGGCTCATCGTGCGGGCCGGCCCGGAACGCCGGGTCTCAGCTTTAAAGAACATGGCGCTGCCGGGAATGCCGTAATGCTGCGCGATCTCGGGGTAGACCGGCCAGCTCCCCTGGCCGCCCAGATCGTCCGGCAGGAAAGCATCAAGATCACATTCCTCGAACGGAATACCGGCCTTGGTCAGCAAACCCCGGGCAAGATCGGACACGACGAACAGTTTCGTGTGGTTGATCGAGTGCATGAAGCACCCGCGCCGCGCCCAGCGAGTCAGATGGGTGTCGAGGTCGTAATCCGCCTGCCGGCCCAAACTCCGCAGGTAGGCCACCGATTCATCCCAGAGATCGAAGTAGCCGAGGCGCTCGAACACCGGCTCGGAGAACAGACGCAGGGCCTGAGCCTGCGAGAAGCCGGCGAGGTAGGCGTAGAGCGTGATCGCCGAATGCGAATGCCCCATAGGGCCGGAGATCAGGCCGTTCAGCGTCACGGCGTCCTGCACGCCGACATGGATCAGGTCCGGGTGGTAGGCCCCGAACACGATCGTCGGGATCAGCCGCACCTTCGGATGGGTTCGCAGGGTGTCGATCGTGCCACCGCCCTTGAAGCGCGGCAGGTAAATGCTTGAGAAGACGTGGTCGTACCCGTCCGCATGCGCCATCAGGTCGGCAAGCCGCGGAAAACGCCGTGCCGCCGTGAAGGCCGACACGAAATCCACCTGCGCATCGGGCAGCAGATAGCGCATCGCCTTCGCGATCGCGCCAGCTTGGCACACGCCGATGACGAGGATCCGCGGCGCTCCGGTCCGTTTCTTCCCGAACTGCGCGAGGCGGTGCCGCGCGCGCCAAAGGCTATCGACGGTTAACATGCCGCTTCTCTCGCATGTCCGTACGCCGTGGGCAAACCGCAGCCGTCGGTTGAGATCCTTGGCGAAGCCTCGGCGTTTTCATCCCTCGGTGGATGCCACGAAATCACAGACCCACAACGCTGTCGCCGTTCACGGCTGGCCTGCGCGGAATGACTCGCTCATGCCTAACGACGACGCGAGGAGAACAGGCATGGCCCCGACGCAGCCTTCGGAGGCGATCCCGGAGATCGAGCGCGCGACGCTGCGTCGGGTGACCGGGCGCATCCTGCCATTCCTGATGCTCGCCTATTTCGTGGCGTTCGTGGACCGGGTGAATGCCGGCTTTGCGGCCTTGCAGATGAACCACGATATCGGGCTTTCGGCCGCACAGTTCGGGCTTGGCGGTGGCCTGTTCTACGTGTCGTACGTGTTGTGCGAGGTGCCGAGCAATCTCGCCATGGAACGGTTCGGCGCCCGGATCTGGATCGCCCGGATCATGATCACCTGGGGATTGGTCTCAGCCTGCATGGCGTTCGTGGTCGGGCCGTATTCCTTCTACGCGGTGCGCCTTCTCCTGGGTGCCTCGGAGGCCGGCTTCTTTCCGGGCGTGATCCTGTACCTGACCTACTGGTTCCCGCGCGCCTATCGGGGGCGGATCGTGGCCGTCTTCATGGTGGCGATCCCGATCTCCAGCTTCCTCGGCTCGCCAATCTCAGCCGCGATCCTCGACACCGACGGCATGCTGGGTCTGCGCGGCTGGCAATGGCTGTTCATCCTGGAGGCGGTGCCGGCGGTTCTGCTCGGCTTCGCGGCCTTCTTCCTGTTGCCCGATGGCCCCGGCTCGGCACGGTGGCTGACGCCCCAGCAGAGCGCGTGGCTTCAGGAGAGGCTCGCCGCCGAACGCGCCTCCGTGGTGCTGGGTGAGGCTGCGCCGGCGCGGCACCTCTCGGTCTGGCAGGTCATGCGCAACCGTTACGTGCTCGCCGCTTCGCTGATCTATGCCGGTGCCTCAGGGGCCAGCCAGTGCCTGTCGTTGTGGCAGCCGCAGATCATCAAATCCTTCGGGTTGACCAACCTGCAGACTGGCCTGCTGAACTCGATCCCGTTTGGCGTGGCCTCGGCCCTGATGATCCTGTGGGGCCGCTCCTCGGACCGGAACCGCGAGCGGGTGTGGCACACGGCGCTCCCCCTGGGATTGCTGGCACTGAGCCTTGCCGCCGCGATCGCCACGACGCAGCTGCTGCCCACGATCCTGATTCTGAGCCTCGCGGTGACCGCGACCTATACGGTGAAGGGGCCGTTCTGGGCGCTGTCCACGGAATGGCTTTCGGCCGGGGCCGCCGCGGCCGGCATCGCGCAGATCAATGCGATCGGGAATATAGGCGGTTTCGTCGGGACCTACATGCTCGGCGTCATCAAGGACGCAACCGGCAGCTATCCGCTGGGGCTCCTCCCCCTGGTCGTCCTTTCGGGACTGGTGTGCCTCCTCGTGCTCGGACTCGGCCGCGGGCGGAAGCCGCCGGCGCAGGTCATTCGGGCCTGACCGGACGTGCTGCATCCGAGACGGGAAAACCAGCCGAAATGAAATAACGAACGATTGTACCTGATGGTGCCTCGACACGGCACCGATCAGGAATGTACTCGTCCAAGCTGCTAGGCCCGTAGCCTGGTCATGGTCAAGAAAAAGTACTCGCCGCTTCCGCAGAAAATCTTGTTCGGACGGTGTTTTTAGGACGCGTCACATCGTTGACATGCAAGCATTCAGGCGTAACATTACGAACTTGGAGCATGAAGCTCCAAGATGCGCTGCCCGCGGACATGATGGCCGCTGGGTTGCTGATGGTCGAGGCATCAATGCTCGTCCGCCCAATTATCGTGCAACGATAGCGGCATCGCATCGGCCTGCAGGCCAGCGCCATCGGCCGGTCTCTTACCATGGGTCGAAATATCTATCTGCGCCTTCCTGAACGAAGGCCAGCCAGTGTTCGGTACGCGGATCCGAAAACGAATTCTTCCGTTGCCGACGCCGCGACCTAAAGATCGATACGTGACGCGACATCATCGGCATGTGCCGCGCGCAGAAACAACACTGGAAGATATATTGGCGAAAGTCCAATATATGCTCAAGTTTATATCCTTATGGCCCAACGACAATCAATAAGACAAGCTCAAGCGGGGAGGTTGCTAGTTTCCGATTGGCTCTGCGGGTGGGGGAATGGGACATGGATTACGTACCGTCGACGGCCGCGGTCGCAGCAGCCGCGCAGAAATCTCAGCCGGACGATGCGGCCGCGTTGGCATCATTGAAAGCCGTTGCGCTGGTTCAGCCCAAGGCAATCGATCCGCGGCCGACCTACACGCTGGCGCCGGGAACTGCCGACGCCATGCTGTCGCTGGCAAACACGAAGACGCAAGCGGTCAGCACAGCGGAGTTTGAGACACGATACGTCCACGCCTCCCAGATCACGGAGGCCGCTGCGGCCGTCGTGACAGCGCCTGTCGTTTCGCCGGAGCCCGCCAAGGCGGTCAGTGCGTCGAACCGGAATTGGATCGAGGATGTTCGGCTCGAACACAGCCTGACCAGGAAGGTCGGGGCCGACACGATCGTGCAATACGATAATCCGCGGGTCATGGCGGCGTGCAGTGCGGCTTTTCCGGATGTGCCGGACCGGAAGTTTCGCGGCCTCACGATGGCGGACACGAACGTCAAGCCCGAGACGCGCAAAGGATCGACCATCAAAGAGCAGACCATACTTGAAAAAAATATCTACCTGCTTTGTGACACGGAGAATTACAAGGCCTTCAGCGACACTCACCCGGACACGCACATCAATTGGATTCCCGTGGACAACGAAGAGATCCTTCTATTCTGGCCGAACGATCGCATCGGGGACGAGGCGCATGGATTGAGTAAACCGGTCCACCGTCCGCCTGAGGAGGGTTGATCGACGCGGCCTCACAGAGCCGGAAGGATTTCTCTGGCATGCCGAGCGAAAGCGCGTGCCAGGGGCGAGGCATGCCGCTCCTCGATTCAGATCGTTATACCGATTCGCGCCAGCGGCGGTAAACCGCTGGCGGCTATGAGGATCCGCAAATCGGCCGGGACCGCGGAACGGGTCAGCACCGCGACGGCCTGGCCGGAGCGCACCACGGCCAGAAGTCTGGACCGGCTGCCGCTCGCGTAGGCGATGCGGTAGCCGCGTCCGGCGCGGTCGAGGGCGGCGACGGCGGCCCGGTGGTCGAGGGTATCGGGATCGCCCAGCGCCAGCGGGACGGGATCAGTCCAGAGACCTGACTGGTCGCGTGGCACCACCCAGACGAGATTTTCGCACCGCAGGATCGCTCGGTCGGCCGCGAGCGGGACCGACACGAGGGCGAGGTCGAGGCCGCCGCGATCGAACTACGCCTGGAGACGGGGCGTCGATCCGCAGATCACCTCGATCGCCGCCGCCGGGTGGTGTTGTGCGAAACCGCGCAGCAGGTTCGACAGGAAGGCTTGCGCGTCGTCGTCCGGGCAGCCGAAGTGCAGCGTCCCGCTCAAACTCCCGTCGGAAAATTCCGCCAGGGCCTCGTCGTGCGACGACAGGATGCGGCAGGCGTGGATCAGAAAGCGCTCGCCCTGCACGGTCGGCACGGCGCCGCGGCCGGTCCGCGTCACGAGCGGCTGGCCGACGAGATCCTCCAGCCGCTTCATCTGCATGCTGAGCGCAGCTTGGCTCCGGCCGATTCGGCTCGCCGCCCGGCTGAGCGCGCCCGTCTCGGCCACGCTAGCGAAGCTGCGCAGGAGGTCGATGTGGAGGCTGCGTGTCATCAGCGCCGCTGAATGCTCCCTCCAAAACTATAAGCTGCTTGGCGATCCACGACTCCCCTAACATGGCCGGCAGCGAGAAGGAGCAGCCATGACGCGGAACGACGATCCGGATTTCTGGGCACGGGCGCGCCGACACCTGATCCGTTACGGCGGGGCCTTCGCGCCGTTGATCATCGAGCGCGCGGAAGGCAGCTTCGTCTACGACGCCGACGGCCGAAAAATACTCGATTTCACCTCCGGCCAGATGAGCGCGATCCTGGGCCATGGCCATCCCGAGATCGCCGCCGTGGTTGCGGATCACATTGGCCGGCTCGACCATCTGTTCAGCGGGATGCTGACCCGGCCTGTTGTCGACCTCGCCACCGAATTGGCCCGACTCGCGCCCGGCGAACTCGAACGAGCCCTGTTGCTGACCACCGGGGCCGAGGCCAACGAGGCCGCCCTCCGCATGGCCAAGCTTGCCGCGGGCGGCTGGGAGGTGGTGAGCTTCGCCCAGTCCTGGCACCGGATGACCGCGGGGGCGGCCTCGGCGACCTACAGCGCCGGCCGGAAGGGCTACGGCCCGGCCCCGACCGGGTCCTTCGCGATCCCGGCGCCGAACGCCTATCGCCCGGCCTTCGAGAAGGACGGCGTGCCCGACTGGCGGACTGAACTCGATTACGCGTTCGCGTTGATCGATCGGCAATCGACCGGCAACCTCGCGGCCTTTCTCGCAGAGCCGATCCTGAGCTCAGGCGGCATCATCGACCTGCCGCCGGGCTACCTCGCCGCACTGAAGGGTAAATGCACCGAGCGCGGCATGCTGCTGATCCTCGACGAGGCCCAAACGGGGATTGGTCGCACGGGACTGATGTTCGCCTGCGAGCGCGACGGCGTGGTGCCCGATATCCTGACACTCTCGGAGACGCTGGGCGCCGGCCTGCCGCTCGCGGCCGTCCTGACCACGCCGGCAATCGAGGATCTCTGCCACGCGCGCGGCTTCCTCTTCTACACCACACACGTCTCCGACCCGCTCCCGGCGGCGGTGGGTCTGAAGGTGCTGGAGATCGTCGCGCGGGACGGATTGGTTGCGCGGGCTGAAGAAGCTGGCGCCCGGCTCGCCACACGGTTGCGCGCCCTCCAGCAACGCTTCGCCTGCATTGGGGACGTGCGCGGCCGCGGACTGCTTCAAGGTGTCGAGATCGTAGCGGACCGGGCCACGAAGGCTCCAGCGCCGGAACTTGGCGACGCCATCACCCGGCGCTGCCTGGAATTCGGCCTCAGCATGAACATCGTTCAATTGCCCGGCTTGGGCGGCGTGTTCCGCATCGCGCCGCCGCTCACCGCCACAGACGTTGAGATCGACCTGGGCGTCGACATTCTCGAGCGCGCGCTGGATTCCTGTACGTAGCCAGCGCTCACGCCGCCTCGATCTCGCTGCTGACCACCAGCCATTCCTCCTCGGCGGCAGCGAGCGCGCTGGCCGCGTCCGCACGCATCTTGGCGATCTCGCCGGCCTTGGCGGCGTTCTCCCGGAAGGCAGAACCATCCTCCAGGGCCGCATCGATCTTCTGAATGGCAGCGGTCAACTTCGCCATGCGCGCCTCGATGGCTTCGAGTCGCTTGCGCAGCGGTGCTAGGGCAGCGCGGCGCTCGACCCCCGCCCGGCGTGCTTCGGCCTTCTGGCCGCCGGCGGGCTCCGCCTCCCGCTCGTCGTCCCGGTCCGGGCCCGCCAGAACGAGGCGGCGGTAATCGTCCATGTCGCCGTCGAAGGTCTTCACGGTGCCGTCGGCCACCAGCCACAGCCGGTCTGCGCAGGCCTCCACGAGGAAGCGGTCGTGCGAGACAAGGATGACGGCCCCCTCGTAGTCGTTGATGGCCTCGACCAGCGCCTGCCGGCTCTCGATATCGAGGTGGTTGGTGGGCTCGTCGAGGATCAACAGATGCGGTCCATGGAAGGCCGCCAGCCCCATCAGCAGCCGCGCCTTCTCGCCGCCCGAAAGCTTCTCGACCGGCGTGTCCGCTTTGTTGGCGCCGAAGCCGAGCCGGGCGGTGGCGGAGCGAACCTTCGCCTCGGGCACGTCGGGCATCAGGGTCCGAACATGCGCATAGCCGCTCTCGGAGGGGCGCAGCTCATCGAGTTGGTGCTGGGCGAAATAGGCGACCTCCATCTTGGAAGAGCGCTTTACCTCGCCGGCGACCGGCCCGAGACGTCCACCGATCAGCTTGCAGAATGTCGACTTGCCGTTGCCGTTGGCACCGAGCAGCGCCACCCGGTCGTCCGGGGCCAGGCTGAGATCGAGGCCCGTCAGCACGATCCGGTCGCCATAGCCGGCCTTCACCCGCTCCATCGCGACGATCGGCGGCGACAGCGGCTTCTCGGGGCTCGGCAGGTGGATCACCGGCACGTCGTCGTCGAGCAAAGCCGCGATCGGCTCCATCTTGGCGAGGCGCTTCATCCGCGACTGCGCTTGGCGCGCCTTGGTGGCCTTGGCCTTGAACCGGTCGATGAAGCTCTGCAGGTGCGCCCGCTCGACATCCTGCTTGGCCTTTGCCTTGGCCTGGAGCACGCGCTTCTCGGAGAGCTGCTTGGCGAAGCTCGTATAGCCGCCGCGGTAGATCGTCAGCTTGCCCCGGTCGAGATGCAGGATGTGGTCGACGCTGGTGTCGAGCAGGTCCCGGTCGTGGCTGATGATGATCGCGGTGCGCGGGTAGCGCTCGAGGTAGTCGTAGAGCCACAGCGTGCCCTCGATATCGAGGTAGTTGGTCGGCTCGTCGAGGAGCAGTAGGTCCGGCTCGGAGAACAGTACGGCAGCCAGCGCCACTCGCATTCGCCAGCCGCCCGAGAAATCCGCGCAGGGCCGGCCCTGCGCGGCGGCATCGAACCCGAGGCCATGCAGGATCGCAGCGGCGCGGGCCGGCGCCGAGTGAGCGCCGATATCGACGAGCCGCGTTTCGATCTCGGCGCGGCGGAGACCATCGGCGGTCTCCGCCTCCGCCATCAGCCGGGCGCGCTCGGTGTCGGCGGCGAGCACTACCGCATGCAGCGTCTCCGGGCCGGCCGGGGCCTCCTGGGCGACCGCACCGATCCGCATGCCCTTGGGCAACGAGACCGATTTCGCGTCCACCGGAAGGTCGCCGAGAATCGCCTTGAACAGCGTGGTCTTGCCGGCGCCATTGCGCCCGACGAGGCCGACGCGCGCGCCCTCCGGGATCGTGAAGCTCGCGGCATCGAGGATCAGGCGGTCGCCGAAGCGGTAGGTGAGGTCGTTGACGCGCAGCATGGCGGCGTTCTGGCTGTCCGGAGGCAGAGAGGCAAGCTCCCGCCACTGGCCGTACCACGTGCAGCGCCGCAAACGGTATGGAAAATGACCTCGTCGCTGAAAGCTGCTTCGAGGGGGCAGCCTTTTAACGGAATCGCATCACTCCCGAAGCAAGGTCTTTCATCGAGCCAGTTTCACAATTCAGAGCCCATCGCAGGTATGGTGTCGGACATAGCAGCAGACCGCAGCGCCATTGCATGCTTTGGTTGGTCCTGCCCTGATCTGACCGATTCGGGCTTGGCCCGGGATTGAAAGGAATCAAGTCTTGCGTCGGACTCTGATCCTGACCGACGATTTGGGCCGCGGCGAACGATTGGCCCGCAATCTCGGCGCCGATGCGGGCGTTTTGCTGCATGACCTCTACGGCGATGACGCACCGCCTGCGGGATCCGGTCTGATCATCAGCGACGTCAGCGCGCTGACCTCCGAGTCCGTTCGTCGCCTGCGCCAGGCCCTTACGGTCGCGCGCAGCCCAGATACGCCGTTCCTGGCGCTCGTCCACGGCAATCTCGGTCGCGGCGAGATCCAGGCTATAGCTCTGGGTGCGACCCGGGTTCTGCCGGCCTCCGCAGCGCATGCCCTGCTGCTGAATACGGTCGCCGGCCTGACGGCGGTCGGCGCGGCGCAGCCAACAAAGCGCATCAATCTGAATGAACAGGCCGCGGCAGCCCGGGAGGTCTTTGCCAGCATCTTCCGCGCCGACGGACCGCCGAGCGCGGCGACGGTCGAATCAGGCGCCGCGCTCGTCAATCAGGCGATCCGCGAGACTAAGATCCGCGACTGGCTCGCGGTGGTCGCGAGCTTCGACGACAACACGCATCGCCATTGCCTGAGTGTGGCCGGACTGGCTGCGGAATTCGCGCGGACGCTGGGTCTCAACGAGTCTGATTCGCGCCATCTGGTCAAAGGCGCGCTGCTCCACGATATCGGTAAGGCGAAGATCCCGCGCGCCATCCTGAACAAGCCGGCGCCGCTGACGCCCGAGGAGCGGCGGGAAATGGATCGCCACCCCGCCATCGGCCACGCGATGCTGGTGAACGGGAATTACGATCCCCTGACCATGGCGGTCGTTCGCTCGCATCATGAGTACCTCGACGGGTCGGGTTACCCGGATGGCCTTTGCGGTCAGGAGATCCCAGACCTCGTGCGTCTGATCACGATCGCCGACATCTTCGCGGCGCTGATCGAGGCGCGGCCCTACAAGGCTCCGAAACCGGCTCGGGAGGCCTATGCGATCCTCAAGTCTATGGGGGCGAAGCTCGACGGCGATCTCGTGCGCGCCTTCGCGGCTGTCGCCAGCGCGTGCGACGTGCCGCAGCGCGCCTCGGCCTGACCGCCGAAGGCTCACCAGCCCCCCGGCCTCAGGCCAGCTCCCAGGCTGCCCGGTCCAGCATCAGCGCCGCCACGAGGGCGTGATTCAACTCATGCCCGGTGTGGCAGGCAGTGACTTTGCCCTCGACCCAATGGCCCGTCAGAGCGAGGTCACCGACGAGGTCGAGGACGCGATGACGCACGGGTTCGTCCGGGATGCGTAGGCCGCCGAGCACCCGATCGCGGATCAGGAGCGCGGCGGAGGCGGTCGAGACGCCCTGCAAGAAATCCCGGCCCGTCACGTAGCCGAAGGCCCGCCCCGCCATGGCGCGCACGTATCGGCCGAAACTCCGCGACGGTGCGATCTCCCGCTCGAACGTCTCGGGCGTGATCGCGCCGGACCAGTCAAGGGCCCCGATATACGCCAGCTCGATATGTCCCGTGACGTGGAGGCCGGTGCCGGGTTCGATCCGGATAGACCGCCGCCCACTCCTGACCGACACGGCGCGCAGCACCCGAATGGGCCGGCAGCCGTGTGGCTGCTCGCGTCGCCCCGCTGCGCGGATCGCCTCGCACCAGGGCGTGGCGCTGCCGTCGAAGATCGGCAACTCGTCGGCGTCGATCTCGACCAGCGCATTGTCGATCTGGAGGGCACTCAGCGATGCCAGGAGGTGCTCGATCGTACGAACGAGGACGCCCTCGCGCCGGAGTGCCGAGGACAGGGGCTGCGATTCGCGGTACTGCCAGAGAGCCGGCACGTCGATGGTGCGTCCATCCTTCAGCCGGCGGCGGAAGACGATGCCGTGACCCACCGGTGCCGGACAAACCCGGACAGTGGCGTATCGACCGGAATGGAGGCTTCGCCCGGATCGCTCGAAGGGTAGCGCCAGCGTGGCTTGTTGCCGGTTAGCCTGGTTGTGCGGGGCGAACCAGATCGCGCCAGGATTGAGACGTGTGATCGACAAGGCACGATGAATCGGCACCGCCCGCTGCGGCGGCTTCGGCGTGTAGCTCAAATATCCTGATCCACGCTAATAAACTCCTGTTCACCCGAGGCCGGCTTGACCGGCCAGCCCGTGACGGTCACGATCCCCTCGGCCCGAGGGCTGAGCGCCATTGCGGCGGTGCCCGGGCTGCCTTCGTCCCCAGATCTGCGGCCGGCACCCGTTCGGGCAGGAATGAAGGCCGGACTGGCGTTGAGGGAACCGGATTGATGGCGCGGCTGGGGACGATACCCTTCTTCAAGGATCCGGGAATCGAGCTCAGCGCGTACGAGTCCCGCTGCCACTGGCGTCGCTTCGACGAGAACGAAGTCCTGGTCGACTTCGACGACATCTCGACCGACGTCTATTTCATCGCCTCCGGCGAGGTCCGCATCCTCAATCGGACCCAATCCGGCAAGGAGGTGATCCTCGGCGAGATGCGGGGCGGCGCGTTCTTCGGCGAGTTGGCCGCCATCGACGGGATCGGCCGTTCCGCCAACGTGACGGCGCTGACCCGCGGCGAGGTCTGCGTGGTGCCAGCTTCGGTGTTCCGGCAGATGGTGTTCGCCTCGGAGGCCATCGCCGATCGTCTATTCCGCCTGCTGGCCAAGCGCGTGCGCGAGCTGAACACCCGGCTGATGGAACACGCGTTGCTCGACCTGAAGCACCGCCTCTATGCCGAGCTGCTGCGCCTCTCGGTGCCCCGGTCGGGCACCTCGGGCGAGCGGGTGGTCTCGCCGCCGCCTTACCATCACGTGCTGGCGGCGCGGATCGGCTGCCGACGTGAGCAGGTCACCCGCGAATTTACCGCGATGGCCGCCGAGGGCTTGGTCGACAGAACCCGCGGCGCGCTCGTTCTGCGCAGGCCCGATCTGCTCGAAGCGCGCGTTGCCGAAGCGCTGCGCGAGGATTCCTGATCTCTTGTCGAGCCCGCCGCCGCGATTAGTCCTGGACGGCCTGACCAAGGATTTTGGCCACGACCGGGCCGTCGATGACGTAACGCTCACGCTGGAACCCGGCGAGTTCTTCTGCCTGCTCGGGCCATCCGGCTGCGGCAAGAGCACCCTCCTGCGCCTCATCGCAGGATTCGAGCGGCCGAGTGCCGGCCGGATCCAGCTGGGCGACCAAGATCTCTCCGGGCTGCCGCCGCATCGGCGCCCGGTGAACATGATGTTCCAGTCCTACGCGCTGTTCCCGCATATGAGCGTGGCGGACAATATCGCCTACGGCCTCAAGGGAATCGGTAAGGCCGCTGTCGCCGCGCGGGTGGCAGATCTTCTGCGCCTCGTGCGCCTCGAAGGCTTCGGCGGACGCCGTCCCGAGACGCTTTCGGGCGGCCAGCGGCAGCGTGTCGCCCTGGCTCGGGCGCTCGCTCGAGAACCGAAGCTTCTGCTCCTCGACGAGCCCCTCGGTGCCCTCGACCGGGGCCTGCGCGAGGAAACCCAGGGCGAACTGCGCGCCGTGCAGCGTCGCCTCGGGACCGCCTTCGTGGTCGTAACGCACGATCCCGAAGAGGCGATGATGCTTGCCGATCGGATCGGCGTCATGGAGGCCGGACGGCTGGTCCAGATCGGGCCGCCGGCCGAGCTCTACAGGCGGCCGGCCAACCGATACGTCGCAGGCCTCCTGGGCGATGTGAACCTGATACCCGGGCGCCTCGGCCGGCACGGATCCGGGGACGACCGTTTCGTTGAGACCGCGCATGGTCCGATCCAAGGGATCGTGGCGGCTTCTTTGGCCAAGGGTGCCGCGGTGGTGGTGGCGGTGCGCCCGGAGGACCTGGTGCTCGGCGCTGAGGGCCTCCCGGTCACGGTCACCGAGACGACCTTCCTGGGCGATCGCCTGCGCTCCACCCTGCGCCTGCCGGACGGATCCCCCTTGCGGGCGAGCACGCGCTCGACCAACGCGCCTATACCGTCAGGGTCGGAGACCCACGTTAGCTTCGCAGTCAAGGCAGCGATGATCCTTCCGGCATGAGGGAATTGCGGCGCCCTGTGTTCGATCGGCTGCTTCGCCTGCCGCCCTTCCTGTGGCTGACCATCTTCTTTTTTCTGCCCTTCGCGATCACGCTCAAGATCAGCCTGTCGGAGCCGGCGACCGCCATACCGCCCTACCTGCCGGTCCTCGACTGGCACGGTGGCCTCGACGGTTGGTCGAGTTTCCTCGAAGCCCTGAACCTCGACAATTACGCTACCCTCTATGCCGACCCGTTCTACCGCGACGCCGCCCTCGGCTCCCTGGGCTATGCGGCGCTCGCAAGCGCCATCCTCGTGGCGACCGGCACGCCGCTGGCCTACGCACTGGCGCGGGCGCCATCGCGCTGGCAGCCCTTGCTGGTCGCGCTCGTGGTCGTCCCGTTCTGGACGAGCTTCCTGATCCGCGTCTACGCTTGGATCGCGATCCTGAAGTCCGAAGGACTCCTCAACCTCATTCTGCTCCGGCTCGGACTGATCAGCGCGCCGCTGACAATCCTGAACACCGACGCGGCGGTGATGATCGGCCTCGTCTACGCCTATCTGCCTTTCATGGTGCTGCCGCTCTACGCGGTGATGAACCGTCTCGATCCCACCCTCCGAGACGCCGCCGCGGATCTCGGCGCCTCGCCGACGCGGGTGTTCTGGAGCGTGACGCTGCCACTCAGCGTGCCGGGTATCGTGGCCGGTGCCGGCCTGTGCTTCATCCCCATGGTGGGCGAGTTCATCATCCCGGATTTCCTCGGCAGCTCGGAGACCCTGATGCTCGGCCGTGTGCTGTGGACCGAGTTCTTTTCGAACCGGGATTGGCCGCTGGCCTCCGCGGTCGCCGTCCTGATCCTCGCCATCGTGATCGTCCCGGTCGTGCTGTTCCGCGACAGCCTGCAGGCAGGCGAGGAGGGTTCGTGACCTGGGTGACGCGCACCGCCTTGATGGCCGGGCTCATCTTCCTCTACGCGCCGATTTTGGTGTTGATCGGCTACTCGTTCAACGCCTCGCCGCTGGTCACCGTGTGGGGGGGATTCTCGACCCGTTGGTACGTTGAACTGCTGTCCGACGCGCCGCTGCTCGCCTCGGCCTGGGTGTCGCTGAAGGTCGCGGTTCTGGCGAGCTTGATCGCGACTCTGCTCGGCACACTGGCCGCGCTGGTGCTGGAGCGGCAGCGCCGCTTCCGGGGCAGGGCCCTTTTCACCGGCCTCGTTCTCGGACCGATCGTCATGCCGGAGGTGATGATCGGCCTGTCGCTCCTGCTGATGTTCATCGGCATCGGTCTCGACCGCAGCCTGCTCACCATCGTGATCGCGCACGCCACCTTCTGTACCGGGTTCGTGGCCGTAGTGGTGGCGGCGCGCCTGCGCGGCCTCGACCGGTCACTGGAGGAGGCCGCGGCCGACCTCGGCGCTGGGCCGATGCAGGTGCTGATGACCATCACCCTGCCGCTGCTTGCGCCGGCCCTGGTGGCCGGGGCGCTCCTCGCCTTCACCCTGTCGCTTGACGATCTGGTCATCGCAAGCTTCGTCTCGGGTCCAGGCTCGACGACGCTGCCGATGCGCCTCTACAGCCGCGTCCGGCTCGGCGTGAACCCGGAGATCAACGCGGCTTCGACCATGCTTGTCGGCCTTGTGAGCGCGGCGGTGCTGGTCGCGTCCTGGCTGACGGCGCGCCAGGAAAACCGCTGACGCCGAGCCTTCACGCGGACCCTGGCTCCAGGCCCATCTCACGACTGACGCGTATGGAAGCCAATCGTCAGCGCGAAGCGGACCAGAGCAGTGGGAAGCGCGATGCTCATCGCCGAATTTCGCGCTTACGATCCCCAGGTCTGCCTAGATGATCAGCGCCATCGAGCCGAGGTGGCCGGAACACTCGAGACCAATCAAGGCAGGAGAAGCGGGAGCCCAAAGACGAAAACTAGACCTGGCTCAGCAATAAAAAGCCTATTAGGATACCGATCAAAAATTTAACGGAGAGCGGCTGCATATTTTGTATGCGCTATACTATCCAAAAGTGCCTGATAATTCGGGTTGGATCAGTCTTCATTGGCTGTCAGTCGCAGCGCGCGGACAGCATCAATCACCGAATCGTGTGCTGCCGCACACGGCTACGGTTTGGCCGCGCTTATGGATGTGAGACCCGTCTCAGACACGGCAGATGGTGAGGCACGTCACCCATGGCCCGCACGCTGACCCTGATTACCCTGATTGCTTGTCTCGTCGCCCCGGTCGCCGAAGCCCAGCCGGCACGGGGACCGATCAAGCCTCCGCCCAACGCCGCCCTCAAAACGCGCGACACTGTGCTCCGCGACTTCGACGCCCGCATGAGCCGCCTGGATGGGTTGATGGGCGTGCCAACGGCCCATGCGGTACGGTCGCGCTCCGCTCAGGCGGGTCGCTAGTGCTCTGACGCATTCACCTCGTTCATGCGAGTGAGCACTAGTTCTTTGGTTTTGCATAAATTTTTCCAGACTCTGCTGACGCCTCCGTCTGGATCGATGCACTAGCGGCCCGCACCCAACCCACCCGCTTCCTCGATGAAACGCGCGACTCTGTCGGCGCCAGTTCCTTCGCGCAGGGACGCGAACACGTAGGGCCGTGTCCCCCGCATCCGCTGCGTATCAGCCTCCATGACCGACAGGTCCGCTCCGACCAACGGCGCGAGGTCGGTCTTGTTGACGATCAGCAAGTCAGACCGCGTGATGCCGGGACCGCCCTTGCGCGGAATTTTCTCGCCCCCAGCGACGTCGATCACATAGAGGGTGATATCGGCAAGTTCCGGCGAGAAGGTCGCCGCGAGGTTGTCGCCGCCGGATTCGATGAGGACCAGATCGAGCTTCGGAAAGCGCCGACTCATCTCGGCCACGGCGGCGAGGTTGATGGAGGCGTCCTCGCGGATCGCCGTGTGCGGACAGCCGCCGGTCTCAACGCCGAGGATGCGTTCCTCCGGAAGCGCGCCCGCCACGGTGAGGATCCGCGCATCCTCCTTGGTATAGATGTCATTGGTGATCGCGCAGATCTCGTAGCGGTCTCGAAAGCGCTTGCAGAGCTGCTCCATAAGGGCGGTCTTACCGGATCCGACAGGACCGCCGATTCCGACGCGAAGTGGTCCGTTCGATGGGGTCATGCTGCGCGCTCAAGATCGGAAGATGCGGGAATACTGGGTCTCGTGACGGAAGGAGCCGAGATCGAGGCGGATCGTTGCCGCGCCGAGAGCATCGAGATCCGCGTCCTTGGCCCGGATCGCCAATGCGACTAAGCGCGGAGCAAGGGCTGCGATGATCCGTGTGCCGGCCGTTTGACCGACCGGTGCCGCCCGTAGGGCCGCCGAGACGAGGTTCTGCATGAAGGCGAGCCCATAGGCGGCGAGCGTAGCCTCGGGTGCCAAGCCGTGCGCTCCGGCGGAAGCGCCGACCGCTACGGGATAGGCGACCGGGCCCGACAGGTGAGGGGCCACGGCCGACAGGGATGGGCAGGGCCACGCCCCGAGGGTCGCGTCCAGGAAGCTGCGGCCCTGCTGACTCGTCTCCAGATGCAGCTCACGAGACGGGGCCAAAGCCAGGGCGAGATCGTTGAGCGAGGACAGCGCGTCTCCATCCTCAGCGTGCGCGGCCCGATGGGCATGGCGCGCCAGAATGAGGTCGTTGCGCAGCGATCCGTACGCGCAGACATCCCCCAGCCAGCTCAGGAGACTCGCCTCGTCACGGATGTCGCCGGCTTCGGCGGCCCATTCCAGGCCATGCGAATATGCATAGGCGCCGACCGGATAGCCCGGCGACAGCCAAGCCATCAATCGGAGCGCGTCCGGCATTTCAACTACCAGCATGGGAATGGTCGTGGTGGCCATGATCGTGACCGCCCGCGTAGGCGCCACCTTCGGGTTGGAAGGGCCGCTCCACGTGGACCGCGGTGCCGCCGAGGCCCCTGACCATCGCGGCAAGTACGTGATCGTCGGCGATCCAGATTGCGTCCGCACCGATCTCGGCCGGAATGTGCCGGTTGCCGATGTGCCAGATGAGGCGCTTGAGGGTCAGATCGTTCGGCGCCCGGATCTCAAGAAGGCGTTCCACCGCCGCTTCGACCCAGACTAAGCGGCCGTCGTCGAGGACGAGGGCGTCGCCGTCCTCCAGCACGGCAGGTGCGGGCAGATCGAGCAGGAAGCCGAGCCCGCCGACGCCCCGCATGGCAACACGCCTCCGATGGCGGTCGCCATGGTCGAGGACCACCCGGTCGATGATCTCGCCGCCCGAGAGGGTATCGCAACGGAGAACGCGGGTGGCGCGGTTCATGGCGCCAGGGAACTCAGCGCAAGTGGCATAAAATCCAAGGTCAGCACCTCATCGGTCAGGTTCGGCACATCGCGTTCGTCGAAGCGCATTTCACGCAGAAGCTGTGCCTGGTCCTTGGCCCAGCCGCTCAAGTCGGCCTTGGTCATTCCGGGCCTATTGTTACCTTGACCAATGGAACTTCAAAACAGGAAGTAGCGCTGCGCCATCGGCAGCACCTCGGCGGGCTCGCAGACCAGCAATTCTCCGTCGGCACGAACATCGTAGGTCTCGGGATCGACCTCGATCACCGGTGTGGCATCGTTCAGCACCATGCTGGCCTTGGAGATGCCGCCCCGGACGTTCTCCACCGCGACCAGCTCCTTCTGGACGCCGAGGCGCTCACGCAGGCCGTCCGCGATGGCGGCGCCGGACACGAAGGTGAGGGCGGTGGCAAAGGGCGCCCGGCCGTAGGCGCCGAACATCGGGCGGTAATGCACCGGCTGGGGCGTCGGGATCGAGGCGTTGGGATCACCCATCGGCGCCGCTGCGATGCTGCCGCCCTTGAGGATGAGATCGGGCTTCACCCCGAAGAACGCCGGGGTCCACAGGACCAGATCGGCGAGCTTGCCCGGTTCCACCGAACCGATGTGCTTGGAGATCCCGTGCGCGATGGCGGGATTGATCGTGTACTTCGCGATGTAGCGGCGGGCGCGCAGGTTGTCGGTCCCCGAGCTGTCGCCGGCCAACGCGCCACGCTGCCGTTTCATCTTGTCGGCGGTCTGCCACGTACGAATGATGACCTCGCCGACCCGGCCCATGGCCTGGCTGTCCGAGGACATCATCGAGAGTGCGCCGAGATCGTGCAGGATGTCCTCGGCCGCGATGGTCTCGCGCCGGATCCGGCTTTCCGCGAAGGCAAGGTCTTCTGGGATCGACGGGTCGAGGTGGTGGCACACCATCAGCATATCGAGATGCTCGTCGATGGTGTTGCGCGTGTACGGCCGCGTCGGGTTGGTGGAGGAGGGCAGCACGTTGGGCAGCCCGGCCACCTTGATGATGTCGGGTGCGTGGCCGCCGCCCGCGCCCTCGGTGTGGAAGGCGTGGATGGTCCGGCCCTTGAAGGCCGCGATCGTATCCTCGACGAAGCCCGACTCGTTGAGCGTGTCGGTGTGAATCATGACCTGGATGTCGTGGGCGTCGGCCACCGATAGGCAGGTATCGATCGCGGCCGGCGTCGTCCCCCAATCCTCGTGGAGCTTCAGCGCACAGGCGCCGGCCCGGACCATCTCGACGAGGCTTTCCGGCCGGGCGGCGTTGCCCTTGCCGGCAAAGGCGAGGTTCATCGGGAAGGCGTCGGCAGCCTCGATCATCCGGGCGATGTGCCAGGGGCCGGGGGTGCATGTGGTAGCGAAGGTGCCGTGCGCCGGCCCGGTGCCGCCACCGAGCATCGTGGTGACGCCCGAGCACAAAGCCTCTTCGATCTGCTGCGGGCAAATGAAGTGGATGTGGCTGTCGAAGCCGCCGGCGGTGAGGATCTTGCCCTCGCCCGCGATGACCTCGGTGCCGGGGCCGACCACGATGTCGACGCCCGGCTGAACGTCCGGATTTCCGGCCTTGCCAAGCCTGAAGATCCGGCCATGCACGATCCCAACATCGCATTTCACGATGCCCCAGTGATCGAGCACGACGGCATTGGTGATCACGGTGTCGACGGCGCCGCCGGCATTCGTCACCTGGCTCTGGCCCATGCCGTCGCGGATGACCTTGCCGCCGCCGAATTTTACCTCCTCCCCATAGGTGGTGAAATCGCGCTCGACGGTGATCTCCAGGCTCGTATCGGCGAGGCGGATGCGGTCGCCGACCGTGGGGCCGAACATGTCGGCATAGGCGGCGCGGGGGAGACTCGCTGGCTTCGGAGTGTTGGCCATGCTCACAGCTTGCCCATCACGTCGCCACGGAAGCCGTAGACAGTGCGTCCGCCCGAGAGCGGCACCAGCGCAACCTCCCGGGTCGAGCCGGGCTCGAAACGGACGGCGGTTCCGGGGGCGATGTCGAGGCGTTTGCCGCGGGCTTGCTCGCGCGCGAAGACGAGGCCCGGATTGACTTCGAAGAAATGATAATGTGATCCGACCTGGATCGGCCGATCGCCCGTGTTGGCGACCTCGATCACGGTGCGTTCCGCGCCGGCGTTGAAGACGATCTCGCCAGGCAGCGTCGTCACCGAACCGGGCACGTCGGACGAGGCCGCGCCGCGAATCGGGTGATGGACGGTGACCAGCTTGGTTCCGTCCGGGAACGTCGCCTCGACCTGGATGTTGGAGATCATCTCGGACACACCCTCCATCACCTGATCGACGGTCAGCACGGTGGCGCCCGCCTGCATCAGCTCGGCAACGGTGAGGCCGTCCCGGGCGCCCTCGACGACAAAGTCGCTGATCAGCGCCACGGCCTCCGGATGGTTGAGCTTCACGCCGCGTGCCAGGCGGTTGCGCGCCACCTGGGCCGCCATGGCGATCAGCAGCTTGTCCTTCTCGCGGGGTGTCAGCAGCACGGGCAACCTCGTCGTCGTGACGGCGGGAGCAAGGATCATGCGCGCGGCGCGGTCAAGGGTGTCGCAGCCGGCTCCGCTCAGGGCGTCATGCCGGTAAAGCCGGCGAACAAATCAGGCAGGGGCGCGCCCTTGATGGCGCTCGGCAGGTCCCGAGGGTGGATGAACGCGTCCTGGAACCAGGGATACCGCTTGGGATCAAAGGCGGCGCGAACCCAGGCGATGGTCCGGCGTACCCGCTCGATCCGTTCGACGTCGGGATGGTAAGTCAGCCAGATATCGAGGCTGTACCGGCCGAGATTGTCCACCGGGACGACTCGAGCCCCGATCGCGCTCGCGTAAGTCGGTAGCAGGCCGATCCCCGCCCCTTTGGCGATCGCCCAATAATACGCGCTGCTGACATTGATCTTCAAAGCGATGGGGATCGAGGCGGGGAAACCGGGGATGTCGCGGTTGTAATCCTCCAGGCGGATCGTCTGGCTGCTTGCCTGAACAACAATCCTGTGGCGCGCGAGATCCTCCGGAGCCGCGGGAAGACCGTAGGTCTCCTCGTACTCCCTGGCCGCGTAGGGGAGCAGGTGGATCCGCCCGAGCTTGACGATCCTCAAGTCCGGGCTGGTTGGCCGCGTCAGCTGGATCGCGATGTCGGCTTCGAGCCGAAGGACATCGGCGGATTCCATCGCGCAGCGTAGATCGACGGTGAGGCGCGGGTTCGCCCGCTGGAACTCGACCAGCCGCGGCGCGAGCCAGAAAGCGCCGAGCCCCTCGGTGACCGCGATCCGAACCTCCCCGGCTTCTGAGAACGGCGCCGACTCGCCCGCCCGAACAAGCCCGAACGCTGCCTCCTCCATGCGGCTGGCGGCATCCAAGATCGCGCGTCCCTCAGCGGTCAGGCGAATGCCGTCCACGTGGCGGGTGAGCAGGGGCGCGCCGATCAGGGCTTCGAGATCGCCGACCCTCCGGCGGACCGAGTTGACCGACACGCCGAGTTGGGCGGCCGCCGACCGGAAGCTCCCGGCGCGTTCGAGGATCAGGAACACCCGGATGCTCTGCCAGTCGGGCATGGCGCCCAAGGCTGCCGCGACCTGTTCCATTTACGGAACACCCCTGTTCCAATTTTTGCACATACAGCGCGAGCGCTAGATGCGAAGTGCTGAACCGTCAATCCGCAGGCGAATGTTAGGTCATCCGATGACGGTGCACATCGATCGATCCCTATTCGTTGCCGGAGACCCGGCACGACTTGATCCGTCCCAGATCTCCCCACGGCACCGGCATGACCTCGGCGCCCTCCGGATCGATCGGTTGGCCCGCCATCTGGTGATCTTCATGCCTGCGCCGGGCGACCTCGATCGGCTCATCGCGGCCGCTGGGACCGACCTGCCGGATCTTGCGCCGCTCCGGACCGTGCAGCGGGTGATGTCGCACAATCCAGATAGCGTCTTGGCGATTGCGCAGCGTCACAAGTTCGACGCTGCGGCACCCCAGGGTGAGGGCTTCGTCGCCTGCTTGATGTTGAACGCGGCAGGGCTCTCCGCACTCAAGGCGGGCACTTTCGACGCGGCCGAGCCGCCGGTGGCGATGCTCGCGGGTCAGCACGAACGTCCGGCGGGCATCTATGTCTGGGCGGTCTATGCGCGCCGACGCTTAGCCGGCGGAGTCGGGTTGGTTTTCGATCGCCTGTCCAGCCCGAACTATCAGGGCGTCGATTTCTACGCCCGCGCCGCCACGCCGGAGGGTGCCGCGCTTCTGACGACGCTGGGCTTCGCTCCGCCGAGCGCTGCGCAGGGCGGCCTCTACCACTTCGCCCGCGGATCGAAGCCCGAGGCCGCGCCGAGCTACGACAGCCACCGCCCCGGCGGCCATGGAACCAGCGTCGCCGTGGCGCGAAGCATGGAGGATCTCGCCCGTGTCATCGCCCTGCGCTCCGCCGTCTACATGGCCGAGCAGGCCTGCCCGTACGAGGAGGAGTTCGACGGCAACGACCTCTCGGCCACCCACCTGATCGGCTACGTCGGCGACGAGCCCGCCGGCTGCCTGCGTATCCGCTTCTTCGCGGATTTCGCCAAGATCGAACGTTTGGCGGTGCGGGCCGAATATCGCAACACCCGCATGGCCTTCGCCCTGGTTCGCGCCGGCATCGAACTCGCCCGGGTCAAGGGCTACCGCCGCCTCTACGGTCACGCGCAGAAGCGCCTGGTCGGCTTCTGGAGCCGCTTCGGCTTCCGGGTGTTCGAGGGCGCTCAGGAATTGGTCTTCTCCGACTTCGACTACGTTGAGATGCTGCTCGAAGCCGAGCGCCACCCTCAGGCCATTAGCATCGGCGTCGATCCCTACGTCATCATCCGGCCGGAGGGGCGTTGGCACCGGGCGGGTGCACTCGACCGCTCGCGGACCCGCGCCGTGACCCGGCCCTCCATCGACAGGACGGCTGCCCTGTGACGCGCCAGATCAATCCGGCGCTCTACCGGCGACCGCGCAGCGTCCCGGTGCTGGTGCTGGTCGACATGCAGCAAGAATACGAGGTCGCGGGCCGGCCGCTGGCGCTTCCGAGCATCGGCCCGGCGCTCTCGAATTGCCGGCTTGCCCTCGACCATGCCCGAGAAAGCGGCATCCAGGTCGCCTACGTCCGCTGGATCGGGGGGCCGCTGTTCCAGGCGGGCACCCGCTTCGCCCGCTGGATCGAGGGCTTCGAGCCGCAGGGCTGCGACATGATCTTCGATCGGGACCGGCCCTCCTGCTACGCCAGCCCCGCCTTCGCCGACGTGATGGAGCGGGGCTCTCCGCCACTGGTCATCGCGGGCTTCGCCGGCGAGGCCGCATGCCTCGCCACCGCAATCGACGGCTTCCACCGCGGCCAGGACATCACCTTCCTGAGCGACGCCTCGGCGAGCCACGGCCTCGACGGGATCACCCCCGCCGATATCCACCGTTCGGTCAGCGCGGTCCTGCGCGCCTTCGGCGATGTCATGAGCACCCAAAGCTGGATTGCTGCTTCGTCACCCTTCAGCCCGTCTGCGTTCGCCCCCAACTCGACCCATGCCAATGATTGATCGAATCCAGAACGACGGTGCCGGCGATGCAGCTTTGCGCGCGGGCGATACCGAGATCGACCTCCGCCTTGGACATCACGCGATCGAACTCCTCCAGGCGGCCAGAGAAGCCGGGGATCCCGCGCTGATCGCCCATGCCGAGGCCATGGCCATGGCTGTGGGGTTCGCGCTGGCATCCCGGGTCGAGGATAGTGTTTCGCACGAGGGGTGAGCCGTGGGCGATCCCCCTGCGATCGCTGCACGACCGTGCGGCTGCCGTCGCCGAATGAGGCGCAAACCCCGGGTCTTGTGCGGGCTTGCGACTTCGCACGATGCCGGGCGCCTCAAGCGCCGGTGCGGAGACCCAGAACCCCTGGCCCCGCGTGCCAGGTCTAGGTGGCATCGCGGGATTCGACCCCGAAATGTGGATGTCGTAGCCCGCATGGGGAAAATGGTCCCGTCGCGCTCACCGACCCTTTCGCCAGACGACCGACATGTACCGTGCGCATCGCAATCGGACACAGCGCGAAGACATCGCGCAGACGCGCGCTCTCACGCCGAACCGGCGTCCGCGTACAGCCCTTGGACTAGGCCCGCTCGTCCTCGCCGCAGACCAGCCGCATCGTGCGCAGCCGTTCCGTGCGCTCGTCGCGCGCCTGCCGATTCATGTCGAGGGCGTGCCAAAGCGCGATCGTGGCGGGGTCGCGCCGCAACGCATCGTGGGCGTCGACATCGCGGGGCGATAGGGTTTTATCGACGGCGTCCATCGTAAGCTTTCCGTGCTTCGATCCGCTGTCCGCTACAGGCCAGCGCCCAGCCGGTCCAGCTCGACCTGCCCAAGGTATTCGACAAAGGGCCCCATCGTCACGCGGAAAGCGGCTCAGGCCGCAGATGCGACGCCGCGCCGGCTCGGCTGTGCCGATGGACAAATAACAGCTGAATCACAAATAAAGCGACTTAGCCGCCTCTGATTGCGAAGTTTTTACAGCACGAAAGCGAGGTAAATCTGTTCGTCGGCGGGGAAAGCGACCATCTATTGTCGGATAGAGTTGACCCGAGCCTCGGACAAGCCCGACGCTGCGTTTCTAGGCCACGCGGTGACAGAAACATCTCGGACACCGGAGCACTTTACGGACTTGCGCCGTGAGCAGCCCGCGCCCGGATCGCCGGACGCTCCACGAGCGCGGCGACTCAAGCCTGGGATCCGGTCAACGTGGCGATGACGGCTTCGATCACATCGATCTGCTGCTGCACCGCCACGAAGCGCGGCCCGGCCTCGGATCCGTCGCCGAGAACGAACGAGCCCTTCTGCCGCCGCGTCTCGCGCAGCTTTCGCACCGACGCTACGATGATCTGCCGCTCCTCGACGAGCGCGGCACGCAGTTCGTTCAACCCGTCCAGTTCCAGCGTCTGGGCCATGCAGCTTTCGGATTTTGGAACGGCATCGCGACGGCGATGGCCTGAGGGAGAGAGGAATGCGGAGGCGTCGAAGCTATCCTGCTGCACTCTCATTTGCACCTGCTCGGTGCGTTCTCGGTGTTCGGTGGAGCGCGCGGCGTGGGATTTACGCCTCCGGATTCATGATAGGCGATCCGGAAAAAGGGATGGCATAAAACCGGCGCGGTACAATGCTCTCGTATCGCTGTTGAGCTTCGCGAACAGGCTTCTCGCAGCGGTCGGCGTCGCGCAGGATCAGCCAGGTCAATCGACCGCATCGGTGACGATCGCTCGGATTGTATGCTAATGAATGCAAAATACGTCAATCCGCTCGACGGGCGGCTCGGAGAGCGGGCGTGAACGCATGCTGAGCGACGATGCGGATCATCGTGCCGGATATCGATCCGATGCGATCGAGGCGGTGCCTGGCGCAAGTGAATCGCGGCGTAACGCGTCCGGCGGGAGGCCGAAGCGGTCTCGCGGCTTCGGCCTGATCTTGGTCCTGCTCGCCGTCGCGGGCGGTGGAGCCTATGGCTACACGCGCGTCAACCAGCCCGTGGCGAAACCGAAGGTCGCAGCACCGCGATCGGTGCCGGTCACACTCGGGACCGTTGCACAAGGTCCGTTCGCGCTGATGACCAACGGTCTCGGAACGGTGCAGGCCTACAACACCGTGCAGGTCCGAACCCGCGTCGACGGTGAGATCCAGCAGGTCGCCTTCCGCGAGGGCCAGACCGTGCACAAAGGCGATGTGCTCGTTCAGGTCGACCCGCGCCCCTATCAGGCAACCCTGGATCAGGCCAAGGCCAAGAAGGATCAGGACACCGCAACCCTGAACAACGCCAAGGCGGATCTTGTCCGCTACACGGGCCTCGGAGCCTACGCGTCGCGGCAGCAGACCGAGACGCAGACCGCGCTCGTCGCGCAACTAACCGCGCAGGTCGTCTCCGATCAGGCTTCGATCGACAACGCTACGACCCAGCTCGGCTACGCCACGATCCGCGCTCCGATCGCGGGTGTGACGGGCTTCCGGCAGGTCGATATCGGCAACATCGTCACCGCCGCGGGCCAGACCCCGATCGTGACAATCACCCAGGTCGAGCCGATCTTCGTGGTGTTCACCGCGCCGGAGGATCAGCTTCCTGCGATCACTGCCGCGATGCGGACGGGGGACGTTCCGGTTGAGGCCTGGAGTACGGACGGGCTCACCAAGCTGGCGGACGGCAAGCTCGCTTTGTTCAACAATCAAGTCGACACCGCGACCGGCACCATTCGCCTCAAGGCCGTGTACGAGAACCAGAACCACGCGCTCTGGCCGGGCCTGTCGGTCTCGACAAAGATGCGGGTCGGGATCGTTGCGCTGGCCACGACCGTGCCCGACAATGCGATCCAGCACGGGCCCGACGGGTTGTTCGCCTTCGTGGTGGACGAGTCCGATCACGCGCATCAGGTGTCCCTCAAGGCCGGGCGGTCCGATGCCGGCCGTACGCAGATCCTCGGCGACGAGTTGAAGCCGGGCGAGCGCGTGATCACGGCCGGCCAGTACAAGGTGCAGGACGGCAGTCTCGTCGCTGAGGCGCATGCCCCCGGGGCAACGCAGGCGGCGACGTCCACACCCAAGATGGAGGCGCACCGCTGATGCGCCGATTCGCTCAAACGATGGATCGGCACATGCGCGGGGCCCGGCGATGAAAGGCGGCATCTCGGCGCCCTTCATCCGCTTCCCGGTCGCGACCACGCTGATCATGGTCGGCATCCTGTTCCTCGGGGTGGTGGCCTATCCGCTGCTGGGCGTCGCGCCGCTGCCGCAGGTGGACTTTCCAACGATCCAGGTCACGGCGCAGCTGCCCGGCGCGAGCCCGGAGACCATGGCGTCTTCCGTGGCGCAGCCCCTGGAACGGCAGTTCTCGCAGATTCCCGGCGTCGCACAGATGACGTCGCAGAGTTCCCTCGGGATCTCGTCGATCACGGTTCAGTTCGACCTCAACCGAAACATCGATGGAGCGGCGAGCGACGTCCAGGCGGCGATCAACGCCGCCAGCGGCCAGCTTCCGAAGAACCTGCCGACACCGCCGACATATCGGAAAGTCAACCCGGCCGACTCGCCGATCCTCCTGCTCTCGGCCACATCCGACACGATGCCGCTCATCGACGTGGACGATGCGGTTGACGTGCAGCTCGCCCAACGGATCAGCCAGATTTCCGGCGTGGCGCAGGTTTTCATCGGCGGCCAGCAGAAGCCGGCGATCCGCATCCAGGTCGATCCGGCCAAGCTCGTGGCGAAGAATCTTTCGCTCGAGGACGTGCGCACGCAGCTCACCCTGACCACGGTGAACAACCCCAAGGGCAGCATCGACGGCGGCAGCCACAGCTACACGATCTACGCCAACGACCAGCTCACGGCGGCGAAGAACTGGAACGACGTGATCGTCGCCTACCAGAACGGCGCACCCTTGCGCGTGCGCGACATCGGCCACGCGGTTGCCGGGCCGGAGGACACCAAGCAGGCGGGCTGGACCAACGGCAAGCGCGGCGTTTTCCTCGTGGTGTTCAAGCAGCCGGGCGCCAACGTCATCGACACGGTGGACAGCATCAAGGCGCAGCTGCCCCAGCTGACCGCGACGCTGCCGGCCGGCATCAAGATCGGCATCCTGAGCGACCGCACGCAGACCATCCGCGCGTCGGTCGAGGACGTGCAGTTCACGCTGCTGCTCACCATCGTGCTTGTGGTGGCGGTGATCTTCGTGTTCCTGCGCAGCTTCTGGGCGACCGTGATCCCGAGCGTGACGGTGCCGCTCGCGCTGCTCGGCGCCTGCGCGCTGATGTGGATGGCCGGCTACACGCTCGATAACCTTTCGCTGATGGCGCTGACCATCTCGGTGGGCTTCGTGGTCGACGACGCCATCGTCGTGCTGGAGAACATCAGCCGCTACATCGAGGAGGGGATGCGGCCCATGGAGGCCGCGTTCAAGGGCGCGGGCGAAATCGGCTTCACCATCGTGTCGATCTCGGTGTCGCTGATCGCGGTGCTGATCCCGCTACTGCTGATGGGCGGCATCATCGGCCGGCTGTTCCGCGAATTCGCCGTGGTGCTGTCGATGACGATCGCGGTTTCGGCCTTCGTGTCGCTGACGCTCACACCGATGATGGCCTCGCGCCTGTTGAAAGCTCACGGCGCCGAGCGGCACGGCCGCCTCTACCGGATGAGCGAGGCCGGCTTCGACTGGCTGCTGTCCGTCTACGAGGATGCCCTCGACGTGGCCCTGCGCTTCCGCAAGGTGACGCTGCTGGTCTTCTTCGCCACGCTGGCGCTGACCGGCTACCTGTTCGTGGCGATCCCGAAGGGCTTCTTCCCGCAGCAAGACACCGGCTTCATGATCGGCGTCACCGAGGCAGGGCAAGATATCTCGTTCTCGGCGATGAAGACGCTGCAGGAAAAGGTCGGCGCCATCGTCCAGGCCGATCCGGCGATTGCCACCGTCGGCATGTCGCTCGGCGGCAATGGTCAGGCACTCAATTCCGGGCGGATGTACATCACGCTCAAGCCGCGCGACGAACGTGACGTCAATGCTTTCCAGGTCATCGGGCGCTTACGCCCGAAACTCGAACAGGTTGAGGGCATCCGCACCTACATCCAGGCGACGCAGGACGTGCGCACCGGCGGGCGCACCTCGCGCACGCAGTTTGAGTACACACTTCAGGATCCAGATCTCGGTGAGCTGAACACCTGGGCGCCGAAAATCCTCGACAAAATGAAGACCCTGCGCGAGCTGCGCGACGTCGCCACCGACCAGCAGACCCGCGGCACGACCCTGACCCTGTCGATCGACCGCGACGCGGCCTCTCGGTACGGCATCACGCCCCAGCTGATCGACGACACGCTCTACGACGCGTTCGGCCAGCGGCAGATCGCCCAGTACTTCACACAGCTCAACAGCTATCACGTGGTGCTGGAGGTGCTGCCCGTTTTGCAGGGTACGGTCGAAAGCCTCGACAAGATCTACATCAAGGCGCCCAACGGCGGTGGGCAAGTGCCGCTCGCAGCCTTCGCGCACTGGACGACCGTGCCGGTGGCGCCGCTGGCCGTGAACCATCAGGGCCAGTTTCCGGCGGTGACGATCAGCTTCAACCTCGCCCCCGACGTAGCGCTGGGGCAGGCCACCGAGGCGATCGCGCAGGCGATGCGCGAGTTGCAGGTGCCGCCCACGGTGATGAGCGGATTCCAGGGCACCGCCCAGGCGTTCCAGCAATCGCTCTCGACCGTGCCGTTGCTGATCCTCGCGGCCCTGTTCGTGGTCTACCTGATCCTCGGCATCCTGTACGAGAGCTTCATCCACCCGATCACCATCCTGTCGACGCTGCCCTCTGCCGGCGTCGGCGCGCTCGCGGTGCTGATGTGGGCGGGGTACGATTTCAGCCTGATCGCGCTCATCGGGATCATCCTGCTGATCGGCATCGTGAAGAAGAACGGCATCATGCTGGTCGACTTCGCGATCGTGGCCGAGCGCGAGGAGGGTCTCAGCCCCGAAGAGGCAATCCGGAAGGCTGCCCTGCTGCGCTTCCGCCCGATCCTGATGACCACCATGGCGGCGCTGCTGGGCGGCATCCCGCTGATGTTCGCCCATGGGACCGGATCCGAAATCCGGCAGCCGCTGGGGTACGCGATGGTCGGTGGCCTGGCCGTCAGCCAGATCCTGACGCTGTTCACGACGCCGGTGATTTACATCTACCTCGACCGGCTGGCCCACCGCTTCTCCTATGGGGACAAGCCGGCGACCGTAGATGCCGCGCACGAAGGAACCGAAGCCGAGCCGGTGGAGGAGGTCCGCGGACCACCGACACTGCGCGCGGCCGAGTGAAGCTGGGATCGAGCCGCCGTCAGTGAACGCGGCGAAGCATTTGAGCGTCGCATTGAATGGCGTTGCTGAAAGTCTAGTCGGAAGGCCGCATGAGAATCGGCAGGCTCCATCCGGAGAGATGGCCTGCGGCGCCTTCGATGCGGGTTTCGCCTAAGCGAAGCCCGCATCGGTAGATGCTTCAGGCGATCTTCAGCCCGACATTGACGTTGCCGCGGGTGGCGTTCGAGTACGGGCAGACCTGATGGGCGGCGTCCACGAGCTTCTGCGCATCGGCGTGGTCGAGACCAGGCAGGCTGATCGTCAGATCGGCGGTGATGCCGAAACCGCCTTCGGAGCGCGGGCCGATGCCGACCTCGGCGGTCACGCTGGTGTCGGCCGGGACCTTGAGCTGCAGTGAGGGCGCTACGGCCTTCATCGCGCCGAGGAAGCAAGCCGAGTAGCCCGATGCGAAGAGCTGCTCCGGGTTCGCGCCCGGACCGCCGGCGCCGCCAAGCTCCTTCGGGGTCGCGAGCTTGACCTCGAAACTGCCGTCGGCGGTGCGGGCGGCGCCGTCGCGGCCCCCGGTGGCAGTCGCGGTCGTGCGGTACTTCACGTCTACGGACATGCGGATCTCCTGTTGCGAATGAGGGTCGCCAACTAGGGGCCGGCGAGCCTCTGGATAGTCCCAATTTAGATTGTGCGCAATCTAAAATCAAGGATCGATGAGGCAGAACCGATCGACATCCACCAAGCCGCGATCGGTGATCTTGAGGTGCGGGATGACCGGCAGCGGCAAGAACGCCACCTGGAGAAACGGCTCGGGCAGCACCACGCCGAGGCTTTGCGCGGCGGCGCGCAGGGTGAGAAGATCCGTCCGGATCACGTCGGATGGCATCAGGCTCATGAGGCCAGCGAGCGGTAGGGCGATCTCGGCCAGCACGCGGCCGCCCTCCACCACCACGAAGCCGCCCTCGATCTCCCCCAGGCGGTTCACCGCCACTGCCATGTCGGCCTCTTCGACGCCGACCACCGTGATGTTGTGGCTGTCATGCCCGACCGAGGACGCGATTGCGCCCCGTTGCAGGCCGAACCCCTTCACGAAGGCGACGCCAATCCCGCGCGCGCCCGGCGCTGTGCGTCCGTGGCGCTCCACGACCGCGACCTTGATGACGTCCTGGGCGAGATCGACGTGCCGCTCGCCGCCCGCGTAAGGCAGCGACAGGTCGTGACGCAAGGTGATGATCTGGCCCGGGACAACGCCGATCACCGGCGTCGACGGTCCGGAACCCGGCGCGTTGAAATCCGCTGCCGTGACAGACCGCGCCCTGACGCTGTTGCGGCCGATCGGGGCGACCGATGGGCGGCCGGCGAACAGTGGTTCTTCCACCGGCCGGCCCGCTGCGAAGACCCGGGAGACCGCACAGGTTTCGAGATCATCGAGCACGACCAAGTCGGCGCGCTGGCCGGGCGCCACCAAGCCGCGATCGTGTAGGCCGAAGGCCCGCGCGGCCGACCACGAGGCGGCCCGGTAGGCGGCAAGCGGCGGCGCGCCCAGCGCGATGGCCGTGCGGATGATGAAGTCGAGATGTCCTTCCTCGGCGATGTCGAGGGGGTTCCGATCGTCGGTGCAGAAGGCCAGGAATGGCGCGGTTCGCTCGGTAAGGATTGGCGCCAGCGCGTGCAGATCCTTGCAGACCGAGCCCTCCCGGATCAGCACGGTCATGCCCTTCGAGAGCTTTTCGAGCGCTTCCGCGGGCGTGGTTGCCTCGTGCTCCGTACGGATGCCGGCCGCGATGTAGCCGTTCAGACGTTCACCGCGCAGGAGGGGGGCGTGGCCGTCGATGTGCCGGCCCTGGAAGGCGGCAAGCTTCTCCAGCACCCCCGGATCCCCCGCGAGCACACCTGGGAAGTTCATGAATTCGGCCAACCCGATTACCTTCGGGTGGGCGGCAAAGGGAAGGAGATCGGCGACCCCGATCCGGGCGCCTGAGGTCTCGAGATGGTCGGTGGCCGGGACGCAGGAGGATAGCTGCATCCGCAGGTCCATCGCCAGCGTCTCCGCGGAGGCGAGAAACCACGCGAAGGCGTCGACCCCGAGGACGTTGGCCATCTCGTGCGGATCGCAGATCCCCGTGGTGACGCCGTGCGGCAGGACGCACCGCTCGAATTCCTGTGGCGGCATCAGCGAGGATTCGACGTGGAAATGCGTGTCGATGAAACCCGGCACCACGATCTTGCCGGCGATGTCGATCTCGCGCCGCCCGCGATACGTCCCGAAGGTGCCGACGATCCGGTCGCCGCAGATTGCGATATCGGACACCACGAGATCGCCGGTGACGAGATCGAGGAACCGCCCGCCCTTGAGGACGAGGTCGGCCTCGGCGCGGCCCGTTCCCTGATCGATGACCCGCCGCAGGAAATCCGTTTGTTGCATCGTGCGATGTCGCCTTCGCTTCGCTATCCGCCGGGAGCATGCCACGGATGCATGGCCCTCGGCGACGCTTGCAGGCGGACCAGTGGGGGCGCAGAAGCCCAGCACCCTTGAAACGGTCGAATCTGCCGATGCCCGCCTATCGTTCCCGCACCACCACCCACGGTCGCAACATGGCCGGCGCCCGTGGCCTCTGGCGCGCCACCGGCATGAAGGATGCCGATTTCGGCAAGCCGATCATCGCGGTCGTGAACTCGTTCACGCAGTTCGTGCCCGGCCACGTCCATCTGAAGGATCTCGGCCAGCTCGTGGCCCGGGAGATCGAAGCGGCGGGCGGCGTCGCCAAAGAGTTCAACACGATCGCGGTCGATGACGGCATCGCGATGGGCCACGACGGGATGCTGTACTCGCTGCCATCGCGGGAGCTGATCGCCGATTCCGTCGAGTACATGGTCAACGCGCATTGCGCCGACGCGATGGTGTGCATCTCGAATTGCGACAAGATCACCCCCGGTATGCTGATGGCGACCCTACGCCTAAACATCCCGACCGTGTTCGTCTCAGGCGGCCCGATGGAGGCCGGCAAGGTGCAACTTCCGGGCATCGCCAGGAAGGTCGACCTCGTCGACGCCATGATTGCGGCCGCCGACGATCGGATCTCCGACGAAGACGTCGCGGTCATCGAGCGCTCGGCCTGCCCAACCTGCGGCTCCTGTTCGGGCATGTTCACGGCGAACTCGATGAACTGCCTCACCGAAGCACTGGGGCTGGCCCTGCCGGGCAACGGCTCGGTGCTTGCCACCCATGCCGACCGCAAGCGCCTGTTCATCGAGGCCGGCCACCTCATCGTCGATCTGGCCCGCCGCCACTACGAGCAGGACGACGCAAGCGTGCTGCCGCGGGCGGTGGCGAACTTCACGGCCTTCGAGAACGCCATGACGCTCGACATCGCTATGGGCGGATCGACCAACACGGCGCTGCAGCTGCTGGCCGCCGCCCACGAGGGCGAGGTGCCGTTCACGATGGCCGATATCGACCGGCTGTCGCGGCGGGTCCCCGTGCTGTGCAAGGTCGCCCCGGCGGTGGCCAACGTTCACATGGAGGACGTCCACCGGGCCGGCGGCATCATGGGCATTCTGGGCGAACTCGACCGGGCCGGCCTGATCGATACCACGGTGGGCAACGTCTCGGCCGGGACTCTCGCCGGGGCGCTCGCCCGCTGGGACGTACGCGGTGCCCCGTCCGCCTCGGTCCAGACCTTCTACCGCGCCGCGCCCGGCGGCGTGCCGACCCAGGTGGCGTTCAGCCAGGAATCGCGCTCCGACGAACTCGACATCGATCGCGCGGGCGGCGTGATCCGCGATGCCGCGCACGCCTATTCGCGGGATGGCGGCCTCGCGGTGCTCTACGGCAACCTCGCCGAGCAGGGCTGCATCGTGAAGACCGCGGGCGTCGATACCTTGATACTGACCTTCACCGGCACGGCCCGGGTTTTCGAAAGCCAGGACGCGGCAGTCGACGGCATCCTCAACGGCAAGGTCACGGCCGGCGAGGTGGTGCTGATCCGCTACGAGGGCCCGCGCGGAGGCCCCGGCATGCAGGAGATGCTCTACCCGACGAGCTACCTGAAATCGAAGGGCCTCGGGAAAGCCTGCGCCCTCATGACGGATGGGCGGTTCTCCGGCGGATCCTCCGGCCTCTCGATCGGCCACGTTTCTCCGGAGGCGGCCGAGGGCGGCCTGATCGGCTTGGTGCGCGACGGCGATGCCATCGCGATCGACATCCCGGCCCGGAGCATCCGGCTCGACGTGGATGCAGGGGAACTCGACCGCCGCCGCGCCGCGCAGGCGGCAGCGGGCTGGCAGCCCGCGAAACCCCGCAAGCGTAAGGTCAGCGCTGCCCTGCGCGCCTACGCGATGCTCACGACCAGCGCAGCCCATGGGGCCGTGCGCCGGGTCTGATCAGCGGGTCATCAGGGCCAGGGTGGCGACGGCGGCCAGAACCGCCGCCGCTGCCACGATGAGCCCGACGATCCGCCCCCGCGCGGCCCTGCGCACGTCTGCGACAGCGGCGTCCGGCTGGACGCGGCCCAACGCAGCCAGCATCAGCGGTTCGATCGCCCGGTAGCCGGCGGTATTCAGGTGGAGCCCGTCCGTGCCGTAGGCCCGGCGCAAGCCGCCCTTCGGGTCAGCCAGCACGGAATGGTAATCGATGTAGGTCGCCCCGTGTTCATGCGCGTGGTCGCGCAGCCATGTGTTGACCGCCGCGATCATCGCCGGAGCATCCGGCACCTCCGGGTTCCACGGGATCCGGGCAGCCGGCATGATCGAGCCGACCCACGCCGTCACGCCCATGGCTCGCGCTTCGTCGAGCATGCCGGCGATGATCCTGGCGATCTCGTCGGCGGGCACGAACACCCCCTCGTTGCGGCCGATATCGTTCACCCCGCAGAGGAGATGGACGCCCTTCGCACCCGTCTCCTCCAGATCGCGGCGGAACCGCATGGTGATCCAACGCGCGGTCTGGCCCGATCCGCCGCGGGAAATGAGATCGTGGGCCGCGAAGGTCTTGGCGCGGAGATTGCCCCATTGCTCGGTGATCGAGTCCCCGATGAAGACGATCGGCGCCACCATGGGTCAGGCGGATGACGCAATGCCGAGAATCTCGGCGACGTCCGCCTGAAGCCTGTCCGCCATCATCTGCCGGCCCTCCGACGTCACGTGCACGATGTCGGTGAACAGGGAGCGGCCATCGGTTTCGAACAGCCGGCTCAGGTCGCGCACCGTGAAAGGCGCGTCGGTCGCGAGTTCGAGGCGGCCGAGCACGCCCTCGAAGCGGTCGTACTGGCGGCCGAGATAGGCCAGAAAGGTTCCGGACGCGGCGTTCGCTTCCTCGGCCACACGCTCGGTTTTGCGAACGACGGTAGGCTGAAGATAGAAGCGCGTCGGCGCGCCGATGCCGGGGGCGAGACGGGTGAGACGCTTCAGCGACAACTCGAACTGGCGGACCACCTCCCATTCCCAGATGTCCGACTGCCAGTTGGTCAACGCGCGCAGATTCTCAAGACGACTGAAGATCATCGCCTGCAAATTCTCATAGGAGAGCAGCTCCGTTTCGGCCTCGGTTCGCCCGGAATCCAAGACGAAATCGTGCAGGCATTCATTGATGAAGTGATTGAACGGAAAACCGGCCCGCGGATCGAAGCTCCACGGCTGGAAGATATCGGTTCCGCCGCCGACGATCAGGATCACGTCCGGCTGAAGATCCATCAGTCGGGTCGTGATCAGAGCAATCATCTGGTTCAGGCAGGCTGAGATCGCACCAAAGTTATAGACGCGCGCACCTTCGCCGTGGACCCGCTTCAGCCCCGTTTCCAACCGCCCAGGCACCGTGTCGGCGAAGACCTGCCCGTCGACAAGCGTGCTGTCGCCAACGACGAAGACGCGCAGCGTCTCCGAGGCGGGCCGTGCCTCCGCGTGGGCCGTGTTGAAATAACCGAGGCCGTCGTAGCGCCATCCTTTTTCCGGCAGGGCAGTCAACGGCTTCCCCGCGAACTGAACGTAGGGGGCCGGGAAACGCGTTCGCGCGTCGAAATTCTGGAATGTCTTCACGAACTTCTGCCGTCGGGCGTGTTCGTCGGCGTCGGACGGCCCCTGGGCCATGGTCCCTCTCTCCTGCCGGTTGATCGATTGGCGTGATTGCGGCGGCGTCCGCCGGGGAGGGCGCTCTGAGGACCCTATTGCAGCGCGCCCTCGTGCGTCGAACCGATTGCCGCTGCAGCAAAGAGGGCCCTAGCCGCGAATTTCGGCTTGATGTTCGAGGAACCAGCCGTAGGTCTGGCGCAGGCCGTCTTCCAAGCCGATCTCCGGCCGCCAGCCCATCGCGGCCAGCCGCGACATGTCCATCAGTTTGCGCGGCGCGCCGTCCGGCTTAGTCACATCGAATGTGAGGCGGCCCTCATAGCCAATCACTCGCGCCAGCATCTGCACCAGATCGGCGATCGTGCAGTCCACTCCGCTGCCGACATTGATGTGCGACAGGTTCGGGTGCGTGTTGGCCGCGTAGACCGCATCGTCCATGCCCATCACGAACACGCTGGCGCGCGCCATGTCGTCCACGTGCAGAAACTCGCGCATCGCCCGGCCCGTGCCCCAGACCGCGACGCTGTCTCGGCCCGCCGCCTTCGCCTCGTGCAGGCGGCGCATCAGCGCGGGCAGCACGTGGGCGTTGTCGGGGTGAAAATTGTCGTTGGGCCCGTACAGGTTGGTCGGCATCACGCTGCGATAGCGCCGCCCGTACTGGCGATTGTAACTCTCGCACATCTTGATGCCGGCGATCTTGGCGATCGCGTAGGGCTCGTTGGTCGGCTCCAGCAGACCGGTCAACAGCGCGTCCTCGCGCATCGGCTGCTCGGCGAACTTGGGATAGATGCAGGACGAGCCCAGGAACAGCAGCCGGTCGACGTCGCTCGTATGGGCCGCGTTGATGACATTGGTCTGAATCACCAAGTTGTCGTGAATGAATTCTGCCGGGTAGGTGTTGTTGGCGTGGATGCCGCCGACCTTGGCGGCGGCGAGGTAGACCTGATCGATGCGCTGCTCGGCGAAGAAGCGGCGCACGGCGGCCTGATCGGTCAAGTCGAGGCTCTGCCGATCGGCCGTGAGGATGCGCGTGCGGCCCTGCGCCTGCAGGCACCGCACGATCGCCGAGCCGACCATGCCCCGGTGGCCCGCCACGAAGATGGTCTGACCGCGATCGTCCATCACGCGTCCCGTTTCCTATCCGATCCCAGAGTCGTCGGGGCCCTATAGCGCCGAACCGGCGAAGAATCGTGGCGCGGGCGCAATATTTCTGCGGCGCAGCGGCTTGACGCAATCCACACATAGCTCGGCCCGATCCTATCGCGGATGCACATGGTGACGCTTGTTGGGCCCAGGCCCTTGCGTCCCATCGAAACGCCGCCATAGTGTCAAGCCATGCTGACACTCGCGGTCGATCACAGCGTTGAACAGGTCCGCGATCGGCGGCCGCATGCCGTGGTCATTGGCTCGGGCTTCGGCGGTCTCGCCGCGGGCGTCCGGCTCGGCGCCCGCGGTTACCGTGTGACGCTGCTGGAGCGCCTGGAACAGGCGGGAGGCCGCGCGCGGGTCCACCGGCAGGACGGGTTTACCTTCGATGCCGGACCCACCATCGTCACCGCGCCCCAGCTGTTCGAGGAGCTTTGGACGCTGGCCGGACGGCGCCTATCCGACGACGTGACGCTGGTCCCGATGGACCCGTTCTATCGGATCCAATTCGCGGACGGATCGTCCTTCGCCTATAGCGGCGATCCCGACCGCATGCGTGCCGAGGTCGCCCGCTTCGCGCCGGACGACGTTGCCGGTTACGAGCGCTTCATGGCCCACAGCCGGGCCGTCTGCGAGATCGGATTCGAGCGGCTCGGCCATGTCCCGTTCGGGCGGATCGGGGCGATGCTGAAGATCGCCCCGGACCTGATCCGCCTGTCGGGCCACCGCTCTGTATACAATGTGGTGGCGCGCTTCATCCGCGACGAGCGACTGCGCACGGTGTTCAGCTTCCATCCGCTGCTCATCGGCGGGAATCCGTTCCAGGCCAGCGCGATCTACTGCCTGATCGCGGATCTCGAGCGCCGCTGGGGCGTCCATTTCGCCATGGGCGGCACCGGACAGCTCGTCGACGGGCTGGTGCGCCTGATCCGCAGCCAGCGCGGACGTGTTCGGCTCGGTGCGGAGGTCGCGCGCATCCGCGTCGAGAACGGCACGGCGACCGGGGTCGAGCTTCAAGGCGGCGAGACGATCGCGGCCGATCTCGTGGTCTCGAACGCCGATTCGGCGGTGACGCATGCGCGCCTTCTGCCAGAGGCGCAACGCTGGAGCCCGGGTCGGTTTCGTCGCGCCCGTTCTTCCATGGGCCTGTTCGTCTGGTATTTCGGCACGAAGCGCCGCTACCCAGAGGTGGATCACCACACGATCCTGCTGGGACCGCGCTATCGCGGGCTGTTGTCCGACATCTTCGACCGCAAGGTCCTGGCCGAGGATGCGAGCCTCTACTTGCATCGGCCCACCGCGACCGATCCGAGCCTCGCGCCGCCGGGATGCGATGCCTTCTACGTGCTGGCGCCGGTACCGAACCTCGCTGGCGGACAGGACTGGCAGACGCTCGCGGACTCGTACCGGCGCCGGATCGCCCGGATCCTGGAGACGAGTCTGCTCCCGGGTCTGACGGATGCGATCGTGACCTCCCGGGTGACGACGCCTCAGGACTTTCAGGACGACTTCCTGAGCTATCGCGGTTCCGGCTTCGGGCTGGAGCCGGTGCTGACGCAATCCGCATGGTTCCGCCCGCACAACCGCGACGGCCATGTGCGCAATCTCTACTTGGTCGGAGCGGGTACGCATCCCGGCGCCGGCTTGCCCGGCGTGCTCTCCTCCGCCCGCGTCCTCGACAGCGTGGTTCCCGATGCCCGCGTTACCGCCTGAATTCGCCGCCGCCGCCGACCGGACCGCCTGTCGGGTCGCGATCCGTCACGGCTCCAAGAGCTTCTTCGCGGCCGGGCAGCTCCTGCCCGGGGAGGTCCGCGAGGCGGCTTACGGTCTCTATGCGTTCTGCCGCTACTCGGATGATCTCGTCGACGAGGCGCCGA
Organism: Methylobacterium sp. GC_Met_2; assembly: GCF_026540795.1. NCBI lineage: Bacteria > Pseudomonadati > Pseudomonadota > Alphaproteobacteria > Hyphomicrobiales > Methylobacteriaceae > Methylobacterium > Methylobacterium sp. GC_Met_2. Next base: position 8,721 of record NZ_JALNUM010000003.1, on the reverse strand, counting down.
GCGCGGCGGCCCGTCACGCCGCTGTGGCCCGCCTTGATCACCGGATCGGCAGAGCCTATGCTGGCGAACCCGCCGACACCCCCGCCGACCGGGCCTTCGCGGAGATCGTCACCGCCTTCGCGATTCCAGAGGCGCTGCCCCGCGCGCTCATCGAGGGTTTGGCCTGGGATGCCGAGGGGCGGTTTTACGCCGATCTCGACGCGCTCCACGCCTACGGGGCGCGGGTGGCCGGCTCGGTCGGCGCGATGATGGCGCTGATCATGGGCGTGCGCACGCCCGAGGCCCTGGCCCGCGCCTGCGACCTCGGGGCCGCGATGCAGCTCACCAACATCGCCCGCGACGTCGGCGAGGATGCCCGCATGGGCCGGATTTACCTGCCGCTCGATTGGATGCGGGCGGCCGGGCTCGACCCCGACGCATTCCTGGCCGATCCCCGGCCGAGCCCGGCGCTCGCCGGCCTCGTCGCACGGCTGTTAACCGAGGCTGACGGACTGTACCGCCGCGCCGAAGCCGGGATCGCCCAGCTTCCGCCGCGGTGCCGGCCGGCCATCCGCGCCGCAGGCCTGATCTACCGTGAGATCGGGCGCGAGATCGCAATCGCCAACCACGACACGGTCACTCGCCGTGCCCGCGTCAGCGGTACCCGCAAGCTCGCGCTGATCGCCCGGTCGCTTCGGGCTTCGGCGGACGAAGTGGATTTTGCCGCTCCTGCGCTGCCGCAGACGCTGTTCCTGATCCAGGCGGTCGCGCAGCAACCGCCAAGCTCTCGGGACAATCGGCCCGCGTTGCGTCCGTGGTGGAACGTGACTGGCCGGGTCGTCCACGTCCTCGATCTCATCGAACGGATGCGTGAGCGGGAAGCCTTCGGCCGATCCGCGCCGTCCTGAGCCGCCGCGAAATTCAACGCCCTGATCTGACGTGCTCGCCTCCCCAGGAAGGGCAGGGGGGAGGCGAGCACCGTCCTATTTGAGATCGCGCGTGTAGGTCTCGCCCGCATCGGCCTTGAGGGCCGCGCCGGCCTCACGGCCGATCCGCTCGGCCTCGGCAGCGGGTCCCTGGCGCGACACCGACCAGTGCCGGCTCCCGTCCGGCAGGAACAGTAGGCCGTCGAGCGACAGGGTCTCGCCCTCGATTCGCGCGAGAGCGGCGATCGGCGTCCGGCAGGACCCATCGAGCTCGGCCAGGAGGGCGCGCTCGGCGGTGATAGCGGTCGTGGTCCGGGCGCAGGCGATCGGCGCCAGCACATCGCGGACCGCGCCGTCCGCCGCGCGACACTCGATGCCGAGTGCACCCTGCGCCACGGCCGGCAGCATCTCCTCCACGCTGAGAATGCTGCGGGCCATGTGTTCGAGCCCGAGACGCTCGAGGCCGGCCAGGGCCAGCAGGGTCGCGTCGCACTCGCCCGCTTCGAGCTTGCGCATCCTCGTGTTGGCGTTGCCGCGCAGCGGCACCACCTGCAGATCCGGGCGGCGCATCAGAACCTGGGCACCCCGGCGCAACGACGAGGTGCCGACCCGAGCCCCCGCGGGCAGCCCGGCTAGACCGTCGGCATGCGGTGACAGGAAGGCGTCCCGGGGATCGTCGCGCTTCAGGATACAGGCGATGATCAAACCGTCGGGGAGCCAAGTTTCCACGTCCTTCATGGAGTGGACCGCGATATCGACCTCTTGGGCGAACAGGGCCTGTTCCAGCTCCTTCGTGAACAGCCCCTTGCCACCGATCTCGGAAAGCGGCCGATCTAGGATCTTGTCGGCCACGGTGGTGACGACAACGAGTTCGGTTTCCAGACCTGGATTGGCCGCGACGATCTGATCGCGCACCATCCCGGTCTGCGCGAGCGCCATCGGTGAGCCGCGGGTGCCGATGCGCAAGGGACGGTTCAACATCTGTCTTCGGATCTTCTTGGGTGGATGGGTCAGGGTCTTATAGACCGCCTGTCACGCTGCGGTCAGGGGTATTCAGGTTTCTTGAACCGGCCGTGTTGCATTAAGGCCGGTGGCGACGCCCCGCTTTCGCCGGACTGCATGCCTAACGGAACTTCGGCACACGACAGAGCGAACGGACATGGCGCGATGCTGACTCTGCCGAGCCGACGGCAGTTCCTGACCGGCCTCGGAGCGGGACTCGGTCTGACGGCGGCGACGGGCGTCTATGCGCTCGATATCGAGCCGCTGCGCCGCCTCGTCGTGACCTCCTACGCGCCGGCCCTCCCGCGCTGGGATCCGGCTCTGCGCCTGCGCGTGGCGGTGCTCGCAGATTTCCATATCTGCGAGCCCTACATGCCGTTCGACCGGGTGGCCGAGATCGTCGACGCCACCAATGCGCTCAAGCCCGACCTCGTGCTTCTGCTCGGCGATTACCCAGCGGGTTTCATCGCATGGCGGAAGCTGCCACTTACCCAGTTCGCCCGGATGATGGCGGAGCTGAAGGCCCCACTGGGCACGCACGCGATCCTCGGCAATCACGATTGGTGGGATGATGAGACCGTCCAGGCAGCCCGCAGCGGGACGCCCGCAGCCAAGCGTTTGCTGGAGGCGCGGGGAATTCCGGTGATGGAGAATCAGGCCGTCCGCCTGATCAAGGACGGACGCCCGTTCTGGCTGGCCGGCCTCGCCGACCAGCAGCCCTTCATGGGTAGCTGGAAGACGCTCAGCCATGCGGACGTGCCGCGCACGCTGGCGGCGATTACCGATTCGGCGCCGGTGATCCTGATGGCGCATGAACCCGACATCTTCGCCACCCTTCCGGACCGATTCTCACTGACCCTGGCCGGGCATACCCACGGTGGACAGGTGCGGATGTTCGGACGCTCGCCCGCGATCCGCAAGGTCCAAGGCCATGATTACGCGTACGGGCACATCGTGCAGGACCGGCGCCACATGATCGTGTCCGGCGGTTTCGGCATGAGCCGGATCCCGGTGCGGCTTGGTGTGCCGCCGGAGATCGTGCTCCTCGAACTCGGGCAGACCGCCCCGGCGCCTGACGCCTGAGCGACCTCGGGGGAGTCGAAGGGCTGCGATGCACCAGCTCCGCGCCCGAATGACGCGCCGCTCGTCGTCCGCTGCACGCCGCGCTACCTGCCTGCCATGCGCGCCCTTATACCACTCTTCGCCCTTTCCTGCCTCGTCGCGGCGTCCGGATCCGCCCGGGCCCAATCCTGCGACACACTCATCGACCGCGTCACATCCGAGACATCGGCGCAGGCGACCGAGCGCCGCAGCGATTACGCCAGCTTCTCAGCCAGTCCCGACATGACGCTGACGTTGGCCTGCGGCGGACCGGACTTCTCCTCCGTCGGCGCGCAGTATCGCGGCGCGAATCCGCCCGATACCTATTACGACACGTTCGGTCACGCCGGGCATGCCGTGACCGGGATCGATGCCCAGGTGATCACCGAAGCCGCGCACAAGGCTCAGGCAGCCGCGGTTCGGCTCCGCCACAGCAACGTCGATCTCGGCGGTGCCCGGATCACGTGTTCGGCGATGGTCTCGCCCGACAAGGGACCCCTGACCCTCTGCGCCGTGATCGAGCACAGCGATCGGAGCTGAGGCCGGCGGCACGCATCGCCGGTTCGCTGTCCCCCTCAGAGCGGGATGTTGTCGTGCTTCTTCCAGGGCTGCTCCATCTTCTTGGTACGCAGCATGCCGAGCGCCCGGGCGACCCGGCGCCGGGTGGAATGCGGCATGATCACCTCGTCGATGTAGCCGCGCTCGGCCGCCACGAACGGCGACAGGAACCGATCCTCGTATTCGCCTGTCCGCGCCGCGATCTTCTCGGGGTCACCCAACTCGCTGCGGAAGATGATCTCCACCGCACCCTTGGCGCCCATCACGGCGATCTGGGCGGTCGGCCATGCGTAGTTGACGTCTGCGCCGACATGCTTGGACGCCATCACGTCGTAGGCCCCGCCGAAGGCCTTGCGGGTGATGATCGTCACCAGCGGCACGGTCGCCTGTGAGTAGGCGAAGAGCAGCTTTGCGCCATGCTTGATCAGGCCGCCATATTCCTGCGCTGTGCCCGGCAGGAAGCCCGGCACATCCACGAAGGTCACGATCGGGATTCCGAAGGCGTTGCAAAAGCGCACGAAGCGCGCGGCTTTCCGCGAAGCATCCGAATCGAGCACGCCCGCCAAGACCAGGGGCTGGTTGGCGACGAAGCCGACGGTCCGCCCCTCGATCCGGGCAAAGCCGGTGATGATGTTGCGCGCGTAGGTCGCCTGGATCTCGAAGAAGTCGCCCTCGTCCACGACGCGGCGGATCAGCTCGCCCATGTCGTAGGGCTTGTTCGGGTTGTCGGGAATCAGCGTGTCGAGGGACGAATCGAGCCGCTCGACATCGTCGAAGCTCGTGAGTTCCGGCACGCCGTCGATGTTGTTGGCCGGCAGGAAGTCGAGCAGACGGCGGATCTGGAGGATCGCCTCCACGTCGTTTTCGAACGAGCCGTCCGCGATCGACGACTTGGTGGTGTGGACCTTGGCGCCGCCCAGCTCCTCGGCGGTCACGACCTCGTTGGTCACGGTCTTCACCACGTCGGGGCCGGTGACGAACATGTAGCTCGTGTCGCGGACCATGAAGATGAAGTCGGTCATGGCCGGCGAATAGACGTCGCCGCCTGCGCACGGGCCCATGATCACCGAGATCTGCGGAATGACGCCGGAGGCCATGACATTGCGGCGGAACACCTCGCCGTAGCCGCCGAGCGCCGCGACGCCTTCCTGGATGCGCGCGCCGCCGGCATCGAAGATGCCGATGATCGGGGCGCGCATCTTCAGCGCCATGTCCTGGACCTTCACGATCTTCTGCGCGTGGGCCTCAGACAGGGAGCCGCCGAACACCGTGAAGTCCTTGGAGAACAGGAACACGGTCCGGCCGTTGATCGTACCCCAGCCGGTCACCACGCCGTCGCCTGGGATCTTCTGGCTTTCCATGCCGAAATCCGTGGAGCGGTGCTGCACGAACATGTCGAATTCCTCGAACGACCCATGGTCTAGGAGGAGTTCGATGCGCTCCCTTGCGGTGAGCTTGCCGCGATTGTGCTGCGCCTCGACGCGCCTCTCACCACCGCCGAGACGAGCCTGCGCCCGGCGCTCTTCGAGCTTGTCGAGGATATCCTTCATCGCTGTTTCCGCCCTTCCCCTGCCGGTAACCTGCGACCCGGTTCGGGCCGGGTCCAAGCTTGTGCATTCGCCGATGATCCGGCCTTAGCACGGGCCTTACGGGTGGCAAACCGACATGTTTGTCAGAGCTTTGAGGGGATATGGTGGACGGTGCAGGGATCGAACCTGCGACCTTTCCCGTGTGAAGGGAACGCACTACCGCTGTGCTAACCGTCCGTACCGGCGTCAAGGCAGACGTGTCGGTCGCGCTTTTCCAGCGCGGCGAACCGGTGGCGGGCCTTCTAGGGCGCGGCGGGCCAGAACGTCAAGCGCGGTTCGCGATGTTCTTGCGCTTGGCCGGTGGACGCGGTCGATCACGGAGGGCGAGCTTTGAGCCAGCGCTCGCGACTGCGACCGGAAAAACTGGATCTCGTCCTGCACACTATCCATCCGAACCAGTGAAGCGGAACAGAACCTTTCACGACAGCCATGACGCATAGGCGGCTCACGACATCGCCGACACGGCCCCGGCGACGCCCAAGTCGCAGGTTCTTCCGCGTCCCATGGTTGACAAGTTCGCCGCCCCGGTGCGCTGTGCCGGGATGCACGAGGGGCCAGCGGGCGTGAATCCCGGTAGCGACGTGACGTCGGACAGCGCGAGCCGGGCGCAACGGCCGCGCGTGGCGATCACCTACTGCACGCAATGCAACTGGCTTCTGCGATCCGCGTGGATGGCGCAGGAGCTTCTCTCCACCTTCCGCGACGATCTTGGGGAGGTCGCGTTGATCCCGGCCTCGGGCGGCGCGTTCCGCATCGAGATCGGCACGGCTTTGGTGTGGGAGCGGGTGCGCGATGGCGGCTTTCCCGACGTGAAGGCGCTCAAACAGCGGGTGCGAGACCACCTCGACCCGGCGCGCGATCTCGGCCATATCGACCGGCCATGAGGCGAGGGAACGGCGAGGAGCCTGCGGGGCACCGCGGGCCGGGGACGGGCCCCGCTTGAGTCCGCAGCGGCAGGCCGGGGGCGGCGACGTCCCGGCGGTGATCCCCGCACGCCGGTCCTGGCTGTCTCGGCGGCTTCACCGTTTCGCCGGCAACGGATTCTCGACGCAGGTCTATCTGATCGCCCTCGTCGTGGCACTGATCGGGCCGGGCCTCCTGTTCACCGGCATTCTGCTGATGCGCTACGCGTCGGCCGAGCGGGCGCGCTTCGAGCAGGACGCGCGTGAGAACGTGCGCGGCATCGGCCTGTCGCTGGACCGCGATACGGCGGGTCTCGTCTCAGTGCTGCAGACGCTGGCCACATCGCCGCGGATCCGCCAGGGCGATTTCGAAGCGTTCGACGCGCAGGCGCGGCTCGTTCGTGAGTCCATCGATCTCGATGTCTTGCTCAGGCGGCCGAACGGCCAGGCGATGGTCAATACCGGCGTGCCGCGCGGTGCGCCGCTGCCGGTCGTGGGGCTGCCCTTCGATCAGGAGCTGGCGAAGGGCACGCAGCGCGCCATGGTGAGCGGCTTCGTGCCGGGTCCCTCCGCGAACGAAGCCTCCTACGCGGTCGGCGTGCCCGTGATGATCGACGGCGAGGTCGGATACATCCTGAGCTTCACCGTCCCGCTGTCCCGCCTTCAGGGCATCCTGTCGCGTGAGGTCGTGCCGGGATGGACGACGGGCATCAGCGACCGCAACGGCATCGTGCTGGCGCGGCTGCCCGATCCCGATGCGGTGGTGGGCCGCCCGCGGCTCGCGAGCCTCCGGCAGGTCCAATCCGCGACACCGGGGGTCTGGGAGGGCCAGGACCGCCAGCACAAGCCGGTCGTGGTGATCGAGGCCCGCTCCCGCCTCACCGGCTGGATGGTCGCCACCAGTATCCCCCAGGCTCTGGTCGACGCGCGCGTCCGCCGCTGGGTCTGGGCCTTCGCGGGCTTCGGCCTGCTGGTGCTTGCGACGTCCTCGCTGCTGGCCGTCAATCTGTGGTCGCGGGTCTCCCGCCCCTTGAGGCTGCTGGCCGCCACGGGGCCCGCCCTGGCGCGGGGTGAGGCCATCCCGCGGATCTCCTCGCCGGTCCACGAGATCCAGCGCCTCGCCCTCGTCCTGTCCGAGGCCTCGCTCCGCCTGCGCACCCGCGAGGAGGAGCGCGACCTTGCGCTCGCCGAGACGCGGCGGGGCCTGACGGCGCTCAGCGAGAGCGAGGCCCGGTTTCGGCACATGGCCGATTCGGCGCCGGCCCTGATCTGGATGACCGACGAGACCGGCGCGGTGAGCTTCGCCAATCTGCATTTCGAGCACATGTTCGGGATCAGGGCGGCGAGACTCGCCGAGGAGGGCTGGGCGCGGATCATCCATCCGGATGATCTCGAAGCGTTTCGAGCAGCCTTCTCGGAGGCGTTCGACGCGCGGGTGCCGTTCCGCCTCGAGGTGCGCGTGCTCGACCGGGATCGAATCGCGCGCTGGCTGCGCTGCGAGGGCGTGCCGCGCCTCGACGACGATCAGAACTTCCTCGGCTATACCGGCTGCAACATCGACATCACCGACGCGAAGAACGCCGAGGAGCACCTGCTGCTCCTGATCCACGAACTCAATCACCGGGTGAAGAACACCCTGGCCACGGTGCAGTCGATCGCCGTGCAGTCCCTGCGCGGGCTCGAAGGTGCGGAGGCCGATGCCGCGCGTGCCGCCTTCGAAGCGCGCTTGCTGGCGCTGGCCCGGGTTCACGATGTGCTCACCCGCGAGAGCTGGGAGGGCGCCGAACTGTCGGCGGTGGTGGCGGACGCGATCCGGCCGCTCGAATCCGGCGATGGCCGCGCCTCGCGGTTCCGGGTCACCGGACCGCCCCTGCGGCTGGCACCGCGGCTGGCCCTGTCGATCGCCATGGCGCTGCACGAACTGGGCACCAACGCGGTGAAGTACGGCGCGCTCTCGGCCGATGGCGGCATGGTGGACATTGCGTGGACGGTTCGGCGCGAGGAGGAGACGCTTCTGTACCTCCGCTGGTCCGAACGCGGCGGGCCGCCGGTCAAGAAGCCGACCCGCACCGGCTTCGGCTCCCGGCTGATCGAGCGCAGCCTGGCCCGCGAGCTGGCCGGCGCGGTGACGCTGAACTACGAACCGTCCGGCGTGGTCTGCACCATCGAGGCGCCCGTGCCGCCACCGGGCCTGCTGGACCGCAAGAGCGCCGCTGCGCCGGCGCGGATCGCGCCGCTGCCGTTGGCGGGATAGGCGGGGTGACCGCTCTCGAACCGGCTTCTCTGACAGGGTTATGCACGGTTGCGTGACGCGTCTCTCGGCAAGTCCGTCCGGCGCGATACGACCGTCCGGCATGGTCTACCGGGGGCGGTGCGCCGCGGCGAGGACGACCGCAGTGGATCGAGACCTCTCGCGCGTTCAGGACAAAGCCTCGGCAAGGAACGTCAGGGCTCGGCCCTGAAAGCCAGCGAACGGGCGCGGCCCAGCCCCTTTCAAGGTGTTTGCAGGATCATCAAGCCACCGGGCAAGCGCGCTCCTCCTCTGGCCCCTCCCGAGCGGGCTACGGGATGCATACATTTCCCTCGGAGAGGCGAAGGCGGCTCCGCGCGTCTCCCTCTTCCGCAGAGGGGGGAGGGGAAAAGGCGGTGCTCTTTTGATACGTT
>NZ_JALNUM010000296.1:0-212 GCF_026540795.1 Methylobacterium sp. GC_Met_2 | reverse complement strand
AATTCAGTCATTCAGCTGGATGTGACCACGTCCTGTAAGCGGATGCTACCGGATGCGATCTAACATTTGCACAAGGCCGGCTTATAGAGCGTGCTCGCGACTAATCACGTCCTAACTACAGCGCCTCACGGCTCGGCCAGCTGCCCTAAGGATACGCTTCCGTCTACGGCTTGTGCGAGCCTCATTGACGTGGGAGATTTGCCCACATAAGA
>NZ_JALNUM010000295.1:0-218 GCF_026540795.1 Methylobacterium sp. GC_Met_2 | reverse complement strand
AGCCGCAGCAGGTTCTGGCCGTAGCTGGTCTTGGCGAACATCTCGCCGCGGGCCACGAGCTGGTCGCGGGTGATGAAGCCCTGCAGGTAGGCGATCTCCTCCAGGCAGGCCACCTGCAATCCCTGCCGGTGCTGCAGGGTGCGGACGAACTCGCTCGCCTCCAGCAGGCTGTCGTGGGTGCCGGTGTCGAGCCACGCGTAGCCGCGCGACATCCGCTC
>NZ_JALNUM010000294.1:0-227 GCF_026540795.1 Methylobacterium sp. GC_Met_2 | reverse complement strand
GTGCAGACGCGAACGTACTCGATCGGCACGGCCTTCTTGACCGGCAGGTCGGCGGCGTGCGCGGCACCCACCGCAGCGAACGCGGCGGCGGACCCAAGGAGGGAACTCTTCAGGAACTTCATCAGCAACCCCAAAACTTCGAGACCCGTAACCGCGGTGCTGCCTGATTTTTCAGGTCAAACCGCTCATTGTTGTTTGGGCCCGCGTCTTGGTGGCGTGCTCCGGCA
>NZ_JALNUM010000293.1:0-258 GCF_026540795.1 Methylobacterium sp. GC_Met_2 | reverse complement strand
TACGCTCGACAAGAAGGAGTATGGCGCTTTGGTCGAGCAGCGCTTCAAGGCGGCCGACCCGGACGGCGATGGCACACTCGACGCAAAGGAGCTGAAGAAGCCGGCGGGCCGCAGCCTCATGCAGTTGCTGAAGTAGGGACTGGTCACGCATACGAACTCCCCCGCCAGCCCGGATCGGATCGGGCGGCGGGGCCGAGCCGGCGGTGAACACGCACCTCAGTTCTTGAAAATCCGAACCTCGCCTTCCGACAGCTCCTC
>NZ_JALNUM010000292.1:0-278 GCF_026540795.1 Methylobacterium sp. GC_Met_2 | reverse complement strand
ACCTCAACCGCATGCGGGCTGTTCGGGCTGAAATCGCCCTTCAGCGCGATGTCCTGCCACTGGTTCAGGCCGTGAACGGCCGTGACGGTCTGCGTGCCGCCCACCGCCTTGCCATCCACGTAGACCTGCAGCTGCGGATCGCCCTGGTAGTGGTCACCTGAGACATGGACCACCAGAGTATTATTTCCCGAGCCGACGTCAGTTCCGGACGTGCTCCCAGCGGCGGGCGTGATGCCTGGGTCGGACGTATGAGCGGGTGCGGGTGTGGTGACTTCCGC
>NZ_JALNUM010000291.1:0-303 GCF_026540795.1 Methylobacterium sp. GC_Met_2 | reverse complement strand
AATGGCCCAGACCTGCTGAGGTTTGAGGGCGCGCTTGGCGCCGAGCTTGCGGCCGGCGTTCCAGGCCGGCCGTCCTTTGGTGGCGGGATCGTGTGCGGAATGTCCCATCGCCTGTCTCCTTGCCGGCCCATGCCGACAAGGCGAGGAGACACCCGATCCGATGGACTGAGATGAGGGCGAGCATTCGCGGACGTCCCGCTGACGACCCAACCTAGCCACCCGGACCGCCGCCGGCTCTCCTCCAAAGCGGCCGTTCGTCAGACTTTCAGCAACTTCGGCTCGGTGTAAATTGCAGAAATTGGC
>NZ_JALNUM010000290.1:0-314 GCF_026540795.1 Methylobacterium sp. GC_Met_2 | reverse complement strand
CGATCGGGCAGGTGCTGCGCAAGACCTCCCTCGACGAGCTGCCGCAGCTCTGGAACGTGCTGCGCGGCGAGATGAGCCTGGTCGGCCCCCGCCCGATCGTGCCGGCCGAGGTCGCCCGCTACGGCCGCGCGTTCCAGACCTGCTTTGCCGTGCCCCCCGGGGTGACCGGGTTGTGGCAGGTGTCGGGCCGCTCCGACACGAGCTACGCCGAGCGGGTGGCGCTGGATCTGGATTACGCCAGCCGCTGGAGCCTGCGCCGGGACATCGCGATCATGCTGCGCACCATCCCGGCGGTGCTGGCCCAGCGCGGCAGC